>DATDTH010000554.1:0-4061 GCA_035290985.1 Pseudomonas sp.
CAGCAGGCCCAGCTCGACCGGGATCACGAACGGCAGCTTTTCCACCTGGCCGGGGGTCGCCGGGCAGCTCTGGGCGAAATGCAAGCTGTAGGTCCGGGCCGCGGCATCATAAGCCTCGCTGACCGCCAGCCGCGGCGTGCCGGCCTGGCTGTACCAGCGTTTGAACTGGGTCAGGTCGACGCCATTGCTGTCTTCCATGGCCTTGATGAAATCGTCGCAGGTCACGGCCTGGCCATCGTGGCGCTGGAAATACAGGTCCGAGCCGCGACGGAATCCTTCGGCGCCGAGCAGGGTACGAATCATCCGCACCACTTCCGACCCCTTCTCATACACGGTCAGGGTGTAGAAGTTGGAGATTTCCATAAAGGCGTCCGGGCGCACCGGATGGGCCATAGGCCCGGCGTCCTCGGCGAACTGGTGAGTACGCAGGTAGGCCACGTCTTCGATGCGCTTGACCGTGGCCGAGTTCATGTCGGCAGAGAAGCCCGAGTCACGGAACACGGTGAAGCCTTCCTTGAGCGACAGTTGGAACCAGTCGCGGCAGGTCACGCGGTTGCCCGACCAGTTGTGGAAGTACTCGTGGGCCACCACCGCCTCGACCCGCTGGTGCGCGGCGTCGGTGGCCGTCTCGGCGCGGGCCAGTACGCAGCTGGAGTTGAAGATGTTCAGGCCCTTGTTTTCCATGGCCCCCATATTGAAATCGTTGACCGCCACTATCATGAAGATGTCGAGGTCGTATTCCCGGCCATAGACCTCTTCATCCCAGCGCATGGATTTTTTCAGGCTGTCCATGGCGTGCTGGCACTTGTCGATGTTCTCCGGTTCGACATAGATACGCAGCGCCACCTCGCGCTGGCTCTGGGTGGTGTAGCTATCCTCGATGGCCCAGAGGTCGCCGGCGACCAGGGCGAACAGATAGGCCGGCTTCATAAAGGGGTCTTCCCAGGTCGCCCAGTGCCGACCGCCCTCCTCCGGCCCGCTGGCAATCGGGTTGCCATTGGACAGCAGCACCGGGTAGTCCTGCTGCGCCGCGCTCAGGGTGGTGGTGAAACGGCTCATCACGTCCGGGCGGTCGAGGTAATAGGTGATTTTGCGAAAACCCTCGGCCTCGCACTGGGTGCAGAACAGCCCGCCGGACTTGTACAGCCCCTCAAGCGCCGTGTTGCTCTCCGGATGGATGCGCACCGTGCTGTCGAGGGTGAAGCGCTCGGCCGGCGGCGTCAGGCTCAGGTGGCTGTCCGTCACCTGATAATCGCCGGCCTGCAGGGCACGTCCATCCAGGCTCAGGGACAACAGCTCGAGTTGCTGGCCATCCAGCACCAGCACCGGCAGGCCCGCCCCGTGCACGGGATTGCGGCGCATGACCAGTTGCGCATGGACCAGGGTATGGTCTTCGAACAGCTCGAAGGTCAGGTGGGTCTCGTCGATCAGGTAGTCCGGCGCCTGATAGTCCTTCAGGTAGATCATCTTCGGGTGTTCGGTGCGCATGGTTGCCTCTTCGAGTGAGCTGCGAGCCTCTAGTGGATAAGCGCCGGTGGCTCGCTCCAGTGCCCTGCAATTATCAAGTTCAAGTGAGTCAGTAAGCGGCCAGCGGGAAACTCAGATCGAGTTCGATTCGGACACCGCCAACTGGTAACCCGTGTACTTGCGGATATTGATCACGCCGGTGTCGAACAGCAGGTACTGGCCCTTGACGCCCAGCAGGGTCCCTTCGGCAAGCGGATTCTTGTCCAGGTTGAAGCTGCTGATTTTCGCCGGATAAGCCTCGATCGGATAACGAATCTCCAGTGGCTGGCCGTCATTCAACGGCTGAATCGCCTGTAAGCCAAAACGCTGCTGCAAGCCGAGCAGGCCCTCGGCGCAGGCCGCGAACAGCTGCTCGCGGATGGCCGGCAGGTCCACCGGCGCGGCATCGCCCTTGAGCAGCGCCCGCCAGTTGGTCTTGTCCGCCACCTGGCTGCGCAGCAGATCCTCGACGAAGCCCGACTGCTGGCGGGTCGCCACGCGCAGGATCGGCAGGGCCTGGATGGCGCCCTGGTCCATCCAGCGGGTCGGCACCTGGGTGGCACGGGTGATACCGACCTTGACCCCCGAGGAGTTGGCCAGGTAGACCACATGATCGGTCATGCAGAACTGCTCGCCCCAACTCGGCTCGCGGCAGGTGCCGGCTTCGTAGTGACAGCGCTCGGGGCTCATGATGCACAGGTCGCATTGCGCCAGCTTGCTCATGCAGGGGTAACAATAACCCTGGCTGAAACTGGTTTTGGTCTTGCGCCCGCAATGGCTGCAGTGGATGGCCCCCAGGTACTCCAGGCGCAGGGTCTTGCCGATTAAGGGATTGACCGGCACCTCCTGCTCGCCCAGGCGAAAGCCATACTCGACCGGCGCGCCCAGGCGCACCGCCATCTTGCTCGAGGCGCCGCGGCCCAACTCACTCATGGCTCATGCCCGACAGGAAAATCATCAGTGCAGGATATCCGCGCTGGTGAACAGCATATTGGGTACCGGGGCCGACTTGGAGCCGCACTCCTGAACACCCATAAAGCCCGTGCGTTCCTCCTCCGGCAGGTTCTGCAGCTCCCAGGCGATCATCGCCTGCAGGCTCAGGGCCTTCTGCTCGGGGCTCAGCTTGCGGCCATCGGGCCACTTGCCGATCTCCACCGCGAGCTTGAGGCTCTGGTAGATCTCGGGCGTGATGTTCTCGATCATTTCGACAAAGGACGACATGTGCGTCTCCAAAACAAAAAACGAAAAAACGAAGGGGGCAGTTTACCCAGCTTGGCCTCGACGCGCACGGTCGCCCCCTAGTGAAAGCCGAGCACATCCCGCCGGCTAGAAGTCCTTGGACAGCTGCACATGGGCCAATTCCTTGTCGAGCGACCTTTTGAATAGCTGCGGGCCGGCGAAGCTGTAGATCACGAACCCCAACCAGGCCCACTGAATACCCTGCGCAACCAGGGGGTAGCCATGCTGGGTCGCGCCGAGCACGGCCACCCGATAGACGACGAACATCGCCAGCAACACCACAATCGAGCGCACCGCTCCCAGCTCGGCCATCCAGGCGTTCCAGCGCCACCACAGCCCCAGAAAGAAGCTGCTACGGGCCTTGACCGCCGACATCAGATAGAGCGCACCCAACTCGTTCGAGTCTTGCTGCAATGCCCAGATGCCATGGTCTCGCGCAGCCCCCAGCTCACCACGCCGGAGCAGCAGATGGCCCATTGCAACCAATGCACCGGCATGGCTCGGCTGCGCCGCCAGGGCTTGGCTGGCGAAATGCTCGGCCCGTTCGATGTGGCCGCGTTCGCGATGATATTCGGTCAAGGCCGTGAGATTGTCTGGATCGTCCGGCTCAAGCTCCAGAGCCTTCTCGAGCAGAGGCAACGCCCGCCCCGATCGCCCCGAAAACCCGTAGAGGTCCGCCAGCACCCGATAATAGAGCGCGCGCGAGGGGTCCATATCGAGCAACAAGCTCAGGTGTTTCTCCGCCTTTTTGAATTTTCGTCCCGCCATCGCGACACGGGCAGCCGCAAAGTGCCCAAGCTCGAGCTGCGGTTCCACCGCCAGTGCCAGCTGCGCCTCGCGCTCGGCAGCATGCACGCGCCGCTTCTCCAGCAGGCAGAGCGCCAACAACGCATGGGCATCCGCACACTCGGGATCCTCGCTGAGCAATTGCCGCAGACTGCTGATTGCTCCTTCCGTATGGCCGCTGTTCAGACGCTGATAGGCCAGGGTCAAAAGATAGGATTCATTCATCAGCTCACGACCAGATACCAGAGAGGAGAAGGCAAGAGTTCCAGCACAGGCCCACGCAGAGCTAAGGCGCCGAGCAATACGACCGGCAAACCGAACCGGTTAAGAACCCCGCCGTAATACTGATACAGCTCGATCGTGGCGCTTTGCAGACTGAACAAGGCATAACCGATCACCAGTTTCCAGACCACCAGCACCAGCAGGGCATACTGCATCGCTTCCTTCGAAACGATATAACCCGCCTGCCAGGCAGACAGCAGCCCAAAAACGATCAGGAGACTACCCAGCAACCCCGCCCCCGCGAGCAA
>DATDTH010000555.1:0-15281 GCA_035290985.1 Pseudomonas sp.
CCGGCCAGCCGCCGCTTCGAGGCGGCGGCTCTGCACCGGTGCAGCACAGCACACGAGCCTTAGGCGTGGTTCGTGCTGCCTGCCAGTTTCATCCCCAAGGCAATCATCACACCACCGGCCGCACGATCGATCCAGGCCTTATAACGCAGGTAGCCCTCGCGTGGGCGTTTCGAGGAAAGGGCCAGCGCCACCGCGGCATACCAGCCGGCCTCGACCAGAAAAACCAGGCTCACCAGACTGGCGTTGAACGACCAGGACGTGGTGGCCGGCAGAAACGCGGCGAACACACTGGCGTAGACGATCGCTGTTTTGGGATTGCTCAACTGGGTGGTGAGGCCCAGTCCGAATGCGCGAAGCGCGGCTTTATCGTCGAACGCGGTGGCCTCCGGCGCGCTCGCCAGGGGCTGGCTGGCGCCCCGCCAGATCCGAACCCCCAGATACGCCAGGTAAAGGCCGCCAGCTACCTTCAAGACCGCGTACAGCGAGGGCACCGCGAGCAGAACCCCCTGAAGCCCGAGCAAGGCGGCGAGTGCAAAGAGCAGGCCGCCAACGCCCATCCCCAGGGCGGCGCAAATGCCCAGGGCGCGCGAAGAGGCGATCGCCAGACGCGCGACCATGACAAAGCTCGGGCCGGGACTCGCCGCGCCGATAAGAAGGGCCGTTGCAATGCCGACTACGGCAGTGAGTTCCTGCATGGTTCGCTCCCTGGAAGAGGCTGTTCAAACCCAGCCGTATCGACTGTACCGCACTCTGGGCGGATTCTTCCGCTGCGCTCGGCCAATCAGGCAAGATGCAGCCCGACTCCGAGCCACGCGAAGGACACCGCATGAGATCCGTTATCCGCCTGATAGGACTGACGCTGCCCTGGTTGCTGGGGTGTAGCTCACCCGTGGGCAACGTGGCTAAACCGGCCATTCCGGGGCCTGGGGGCATAGTCAATCAGATCGACAGCCAACGCTTTATCCAGGCCGTGCCGGTTGATGGGCCGTGCGGGGCGCCAGACCTGTATTACGTCGATCAGGCACGGGGGATACGCCAACACCTGGTGGACTGGAGCGCCTTGAGCCCCTTTCGCCTGGCGGGGGAGGGTCGGGACAAGCTGCGCAAGCGGATTCGTCAGGCCGCGCCCGGTTGCCCAAGGCCCTACCTGCTGGACGCGAAAAATCTGACCCGCGGCAATGTGGGCAAACGCCCAGTCGATGATTTCGGTTTTGCCTTGTACTGGCTCGAGGGCGACAGCATTCACCTCAAGGCGGCGCAAGTGCGTGCCGAGCCGCAGGAGAACGGTGAACTGAGGACGCTGTCCACGGATTTTGACTTCCGCTTCTGGGCGGATCTGCAGCCCAACCTCGACCAATACGCCGATGCCGATCAACAACCCTTGTATCGCGGCCCGGTCGCGGCCCCCCAGGTGGTCTACCGGATCGACAAAGCGCGCTACTTCGAGTTCGAGCCCTGGCAGGAGTACGCCTGCATCCAGGGTAATCTGATCTACATCGATAAAAACAAGGGCATCCGCAGCCTGGTCAGGGTCTGGGATGGCAGTTCGTACTCCATCGTTCCACAGGACGACTTCATCATCGACGCCGGCAGCAGCCAGTACCTGATTGCGCCCTGGCGAAAAGATTCCGGCAGTTGTGGTTCCAACGGCGGCGGCTGTCGCGATCCGATCGACTTTTCCACCGACAGCGGCAGGACCTGGTCCACGGTAGGGGCGCCGGGTGGTGGCGGCCGTAAACTCGTCATTGCTGCGGATAAAATCTACCTGCTCGCGACCGAGGAGCTCTGGATGGCGACCTTGTCCCAGCCGTTCAAGGATGGCTGGGACTGGACCCGCAACTGGACATCTTTCGCGCCCGAGGACGAGCCGGTGATGCGTCTGACCAAGGCTCCGCTCGAACGGAAATTCCACTGTGCGGGGCAGGGCGCCTGGTGGCAGGCTGAGGACCCAGGGTACTGATCAGCCCGTCTGCGTAATCGAGGGCAAAAAGGGGGGGCACGCTTAATTGCGCTTTGCTTGAACATTCAAGGCAAAACCCAGGTCTGCCCTCTACTGGCTGAATTCTGCGGGTAATCGGGGACAGGCCACGATTCATTTCGCTTTTGCTTGATAATTCATGCCAAAACAATGGTCTATTCCTATTGCTCGATGCCATGGCTCGTGGGCTGGGCAAGCCCGCTCCTACAGTGCCCGGGACTGAACAACGATCTCCACGCGGCGATCCATTGCCAGGCATTCGCTCAGTTCCGTTTTGGGCAGATTGCGCGCGCAGCTCGAAACTGGCGTATGCGAGCCTGCTGCCTTGATATTCAGCTGCAAATCCGGACTCAAGGTCTTCAACTGCTCGGCGACACTTTCGGCGCGGCGGCGTGATAGTTTCTGGTTGCTGTCGTTGGCCGCGCGCACCGGGTTTCGGTCGCTGTGGCCAGTAACGCTGATTGCAGTAATGAGGCGCTTGGAGTCTTCCAGATAGGTTTTTACCTTTTTTGCAAAGGCAGTGAGAGCCGCAGTGCCTTCCGGGGTTAGGGTGGAAGCATAGGTGTCGAACAGCAAATCATTACCGAGCGAAAAGCACAGCGGAATGCCGGCCTGGTTACCTGGGCGCCGGACGAGATTCACTCCCGACCTGTTCAATTCGACCTGGTAGGGAGAGCCGCTGCTGCTGTCGGTGAGGAAGGGCATTTCGATCAAGGTCCGTTCGCCCAGGCCATGCCAGAGCACATTGACGTGGTGCACGATCTGTTCAGGAGTTTTGCGATTGCCGCAACTGTGAAGTCTGAGGTCGAACTCCTCGACCACCCCCTTGATGATTTTCTGGTTGGCGGCATCCAGGCTGACTGATACGTCCATCTGCCGGAACCCGAGGCGTTGCATGGAATTGGTGATGATGTTTGCTGTGAGGTCAGGCACAAAGAGCATCGGCACAATGATTGCCGTCAGGGCGAGCAAGACCTTTTCGCGTTGCCGTTTTTGCACTTGGGCCACTGGGGTGTAAAACGGTAGGGGTTTCCAGTACCAGGGAATCATCAGCAGGATCATCGCGCCTAGTAGCGGCGCCAGTATCTTCAAACTCTGAGAGGCCCAGGCCGCGGCACCCAACAGGCTGGCGGCCACGATACCGAGGAAGAACAGCCCTCCATCGAACTTTATCTGGTCCGAGCGCCAATGAAATAGGCCGTGCAGAGCACTCACTGCCAGCAGGTACCATAGGCTGTAGAAGAGTCCGAACATCAATGCGGCAAAGATGAACAGCAAGCTTTCGCTCAAGGTTATACCTGCTGGGAAGAAGTTAATGATGAAGGCCCAGTAGGCAAATACCACGATGACGCCAACGGTAATGGTGATTTGCAACACCGTGGTTGCATAGGTCTTGAACAGATCGAATAGGTACTTCAACGCAACATCCTTGTTAGATGAGAGTGGCTCTATGCCATGATACCAGCCTTTATCGGCGTGATCGGTAGCCTGCGCTCGCTGCCAACGTGCCGATCGCACAGCCGAGCAATGTTCTTTCCAGCGTCCGGATCCCCTGGCCAACGCCACTCCGCCACCAATCAGCAGGTATACAGCAAGCTAATCAAGGCCCCGGCAATCAGCATAACCCACCAGTGCCGAGCCAAAAACAGTGGAATAGCCATGTCAAATGCGCCGAGCATGAAGGCCGTTGTCACCGCGATCAGACTGTGCGCGCCAAGCAGCACACGGGCTTGAATATCTAGCCCGTGAGGACAGGGAGGAGATTTAATTTTCCTTTTTCCTTTTTCCTTTTTCCTTTTTTGGGGCGAGGGCTGTTGGTAAGTTGACCGGTAGTAGCCCACCGATCACCGTATCGGCACGACGTTACCATCTCGGCTTTCGTTGATCGCGCTGACCAGCAGGCTGCCGGCGGCTGCTTTTTGGATGTAGGCGCTCCACCAGGCCATCATTGGGCGGCGGCGCTCGATGTAGTCCGCGCGGTTGTAGGCGCTGCGAACCTCGTCCTTGTCGACGTGCGACAGGGCGACTTCGATCAGCTCCGGGTCCCAGCCGTGCTCGTTCGGCCAAAGGGGACAGGCCAGAAGCGGACGCTCTGGCCGAAAGCCTACATTCGCGTTTGGCTCAAAGGCGTGGCTGACTGCTACGCCTCCGGTTTCTACCTGCCGTGTCAGCGAATAGCACGAAGCGTTGCATCAATGAGTTCGGGTTTCCCGCCGGCGAGAGCTGGCGCCGAGGCGGCTACCACGTCGTGCGGGAAACCGAGGGTGAAGGCGTTGGCGGCGTCCAGGCGGTCGAGCTGCGCCGGGGTAATCTGAACCTGCCTGGTAGGCTGCTGATTTTTAAGAAAAATATCGGTTTAAATTTTTCGTTGGAATACCGATTGGAATACCGGGCGGGAGTGCATGCCGCTTTGCAGGGGATCTGAGTGCCGGTTGCAGTGGGGTTGGTTGACCAGTGGGGCAAGGCGGGTTTCTGTCGGTGCTGTCGACACCAGGGACGGTCTGCCGAGTGGACCAGGGTGTTCAAGCGCCTGCTCGATGGCGGTGAGAAGGGCAGGGCACGCGGTTCCGGATTCACTGCCCATCGGCATCAACCGCTGCTGAACGGGCAAGCGCATTGCGAGGAATGACGGATGCCGCCAGGCAGGCTTTACCCGGCCAGGGATTGCGGGTTAGTGTTCGGGTGGTGGCACTTTGCTTATTTATAGATGTAGCAAGGAAGCGATGATGTACCGTCGCGAATGCGCTCATCTTATCGAAGACCTGCTCTTTACTGCATGGACCATCTTCGCTTACCAGCTACAGATGATGGCCTTTGCCTTGGTGCCATTGGTTCGTTTGTGGTTCACCTTCGAAAAGTCCAAGAGCGTCATTTGCTATCAAACATTCGAGTCAGTGGTTGGTTTGAGTCGCCGCGGTCGGTCTTTCCTATAAGTCTATCCACTTTTTCATTTTTTCATTTTCGTCCCTTTTCCGAATACTACGCCCTCTTCTTCAAATCGGACCGGGAGGAGGATTGCAGCAGGGAGTGGGCGTTATTGCCAAGGAGCACACGGTATGAACCCATGGATCAAAGGCTTCGCTCTCAGCGTACTTACCGCCTCGTTGCTAGCGTGCGGGCCGAAGCCGCTCAGTGAGGAAGAAAAGACGCTGGTGTCGATGCTGAAAACTGAGCAGCAGACGGTCGCCCAAGAGGTCGAAAGGGCCGAAGCCGAATCAGGTCAATACTCGGCTGGTCTGCTCAAGGGCTTAATCGACATGCGCCTTGAGGTGCTGCGTACCAACAAGGCGCTGATTGCCCAGCGCATTCATGCCATCGAGGCTCGTGCCCCAGTGACCCAGAAGGTCATCAGCTATACGCCTGATGCTGCGTTAGTGGCTGAGCTGGAGCAGGCAATCACAAATGCCCGTGCACAACTCGAAGCCGCCAGTGCCGATGCCGCGCAGTACCGCGGTGGTCTGCTGCAAGCTCTCAAACTCTCAACGGTTGCCACGCAGGAACAGACACTGGCCATGCTCAATCAACGTCTGCTAGTTGCCCGTTATGGTCTGGCGTTGGCCCCGCCGAGTCCGGCAGCAGGCAGTGCGGGCACTCAGACTGAGACAACTGCCAGTACCGTGGTTGTGCCTGATGTGACCCTGCCGGTAGGTGAAGGCCCGTTCGGTTTGGAGATGGGGCTGAGCCGCGAGATGGTCGAGAAGATGATTGGCAAGGCGCTGACGCCGCTTCCCGATGAACCGAATCGCTTCAGCGCCGATACCCTGCCGAAAAAACACAACGAATTCGAGCGTTATGTGCTGAAGTTTTCATCCGCGCAAGGTCTCTGTTCGATTCTGGCGGTTGGCCGAGACATCAGCACTGACAGCTTCGGTATTGCTGTGAAGGGCCGCTTCAGCGAACTGGAGGAAGGCCTATCCAGCCTGTATGGCCGCCCAGAAAAGAGCGATTTCCTACTGCCGGGTAGTATCTGGAAAGATGGTCGGGATTGGATCATGGCCATTCGTCAAGGGGAGCGTATTTTGTCCTCCTCTTGGAAGTCGTCTACGAAAACCCCTTTGAAGAGTGAGCTTGAAGAAGTTTTTCTCATCGCCAATGCGAGCAGTTCTGACAAGGGCTACTTGAAGCTTCAATATGCATTCAATAATAACAATGTCTGCGAGCAAGAGAGTAAGAAGCAAAAAAGCGGTGCTCTATGAAACCTCAGATGTAGCAAGCACAAGATTGCTTACGGGAGTGAACACTGCCTCTTTGCATGCAGTATCAAAGTCCTGGCCAATGGGGCTAAGGGTCTGGGGCTGAGGGCCAGTGAGGGGTGAGGGTCAGAGTCGATTTTCAAATAAGTCGACTCTGACCCTGAATGCTCTGACCCTGAATGCTTCTGTTGTCCCTCAGGAGTGGGCGAGGGTGATTACAAATAAGGAAGGGTAAACATGCCTAGGACGGGCGGGGGTGGCGGAAGTGAAAAGCCCAGCGCGGGACCGGGCTAGCCATTACCAAGGCAGAGTAGTGATCGTATACCTAGGCCTACCTTTCCCTACAGTCCTAGCGCTAACCTTGATGGTGAAAATCCTATTTAGGTTGGCATTGATAACAGCAGGATCTTCGATGGCGACAGCAATCCGTCCATGAATGACGATTCCGTCGTTGGTCTGAAACTCAAAGCGGCGCTCGGCAGGAAATGCTCCCAAGAATTGCCCGCTGAATTCCACGTCTTGTTCGGAAATGTTTTCAACCCCAAGCCGTGAGCGACTTATTCTCACTTGGTCGACGCTTGTGAAGGCGAAGATATGATCTCGCGTTGTAACCGAGCAGAAAGCTTCGTAAGCTATGAGTTTGTCCAAGTACTCTGTGACAAATCCAATTGCTCTTGTGCCAAGTCTAGATGCGGGCTCAGAGAGCTCTTCGTCGCCCCTGGTGGACGCCTCGAGCAATTCCGCCACCAACTCAAATGCTTGAGACACAGGAGTTGTTCCTTCTAGAGGGAGCTGAGCCTCGACGGAAGGCGCTTCCTCGAACTCAAAACCGAAAGACCCTAGGGCGGTGCCAGTAATGAGGATTTGGTTTTGGGATTTGTTCGGAATAGGGCCGAAATCATTCAGTACGCCGCTCAACGAAGCAGCAATAGCGGAAATAGCGTCAGAGAATTTAGTGGTGACTGCGGCGCCGAACTCGGCGACCATCCCATGCACGCCGCGAACAGGGGCGCCGCGGTAGGTTACGACAGCTTTTGCTGGAGCGAACGCGCCACGCCCTGGATCCTGAAGGCTAGCTGAAACCTGATTCATTCTTGACTGCAGCGATAACCGTGTAAGGTTACTCAGCCCGCCATTTTGGGTAATTCTGTCCAGAAAACTGATTTCAGCTTGTGCGTGAGTGAATTCAGTTCTGTCCATTTTGAAGCTCCTGCTTGCGAATCACCAAGAGATCGGACGCATCCTGGTCGTGGAGCGGATCGAGCTTGACGCTCAAGAATCCCTTCCATTGCTGCGATCTTCTGTGTGACCACATACTGTACCAGTATGCTGCAATTTCGATCAGATTTTCAGGCGTCTCCGACAAGAGGATGAGATAAAAGTCCACCTTGTAGGCTGTCTTTATCCATGGATTATCGACGAGCTTCTGAAGATCTGGGGGCGTCAATGCTTGTTGCACCGCTGTAGAAACATCTGCAAAGGTCACCACATCCATGTCATTTGGAGCGCGGCCTTCAAGCATCTCCACGTTCTCCATGAAGCTTCCATCAAGCCATTGCGTCCCAGAAACGATGCCTATGCGATGCAGCTCTGCCCGATGCCCGAGGAATCCTTCAAGGATCCCGCACCTCTCCAGCGAAGTCGAAAAGCGCTCGACCACCTGCTTTACATCAGTTGGATATGGCGCTCGTGCTGGGGACGCCGGTGCCTGCTGGTCTATTGGCGGGATTACACCCTGATGACTCCAAAGCGGTATCAATGACGCCTCCATGTGCAATATGAGATTTAAGGTCAGATGGGCACTGCCCTCCCCCTACAAATCCCCGCCGCGCCAGATTACCTGGCCTAGGACCTGGGCGCCTAGCGCATCTTCGATCATCTGATCGCTTGGCTGGGTCAGTTTAGCGGCATGCGCGTGATGCTGTCATTAAGCTGCCATTGCCGAGCCAAAACAGCCCTATCGGAAAAATGAGGGCGGATTTATTTAGCGGTAGACCGCTTCTTCATGCCGTTGTTGCCCACATAACAGGCTGTCTCATCTTCTCAGCCGGTCTTGCCAATCCCGCTCCCTCCCCAATCGCCGCAGCATCAGCCTGGCCGTCAGCTGGTAGTAATACCGCGTTGCCGAGGCTTGGCCTTGCAGGTGTCGCTCCAGAAACCAGCGCACATGCTTGAGTTGCCAGTTCCAGGGGTTGTTGAGGTCGAAGTTTTTTTGAATTGCGGTCTGCATGGCCCTGGCTTGGCGCAGGTGGCGTTGGCGGGTGGCGTGGGAGCCGGTGAGCACGCCACTGAGAAACAGCGCCATGTCGAAGGGCGCGCTCATCGCCTGCCGCCTATGTGAGCGGCCACCACGTCGAGGCGGTTGTGGCCCAGTTTCCTGGGCGATCTGCAGGCGGGCGGCCTGGTCCGTTTGGCGGTCCTGGCGATGGCCGGTGCCGCCATTGACGGGGACGGGGTGACCGGTCAGTTGTTCATAGCGTTCCGCTATCTGGCTGACACGCAATCGTCATCTGCCGGCAACGCGTGTGTCGCATGCTGCCGCTTCCAATCAGACAGGGAGCTTTTCCATGCACAAGACCGTTCTTGCCGCCGGCGTGCTCGCCTTCGGCCTTGCCCAGCAGGCGACAGCCGCCGCGCCGTACGCTATCCAGCTGACGCCGCTCGGCAGCTATGCCAGCGGCCTGTTTGAGCAGGCCGCGGCGGAGATCGTTGCCCATGATCCGACCAGCCAGCGGTTGTTCGTGGTCAACGCCGCCAGCGGTTTGCTCGATGTGCTGGACATCCGCGACCCGGCCCAGCCCAAGCTGTTGTTCAATGTCGATCTGTCGGGCTACGGCGGGGTAATCAACAGCGTCGCCGTGCATGGCAGGTTGGTCGCCGCGGCGGTGGAGAACCCGGTGAAGACCGAACCCGGCCGTGCCGTGTTTATGAACAGTGATGGCCAGGTACAGGCTTCGGTACAGGTCGGCGCATTGCCGGACATGCTCACCTTCACCCCGGACGGGAAGCATCTGTTGGTGGCCAACGAGGGTGAGCCAAGCGGCGATTACCTGACCGATCCGGAAGGCTCGGTGAGCATCATCGACCTGCCGAAAAACATCGCCAGGCTGACCCAGGCCCAGGTGCGCCGCGCCGACTTCCGTGCCTTCAGTCGGGCGGATCTGGACCCCTCGGTACGTATTTTCGGCCCCAATGCCAGCGTGGCCCAGGACCTGGAGCCCGAATACATCAGCGTTTCCAAGAACTCCCGAACCGCCTGGGTAACTCTGCAGGAAAACAACGCGGTGGCCGTGCTGGATATCAAGCACGGTCGGTTCAAAGCCGTTCGCGGCTTGGGTTTCAAGGATCACAGCCTGGCCGGCAACGAGCTGGACGCCAGCGATCGCGACAGTCAGATCAACATCCGCAACTGGCCGATCAAGGGCATGTATCAGCCCGACGCCATTGCCAGTTACCAGTACCACGGGCGCACTTACCTGGTCACCGCCAACGAGGGTGATGCCCGCGACTATGCCGGCTTCAGCGAGGAGATTCGCCTGGGTAACGCGGGCTACCCGCTGAGCCCGGTGCACTTCCCTGATGCCGCCAGTCTCAAGCAAAACGCCAATCTCGGCCGCCTGACCGTGACCAAGGCCAGTGGCTACAACCCGGACACCGGCTACTACGAGGCGATCCATGCCTTTGGCGGGCGCTCCTTCTCGATCTGGTCTCAGGATCTGTCCAAGGTCTACGACAGCGGCGCCGATTTCGAGCGCATCACGGCCACGGCCAACCCCAAGTTCTTCAACTCCGACCATGCGGAAAACGCGTTCGATAACCGCAGCGATAACAAAGGCCCGGAGCCCGAGGGCGTGACCCTGGCCAAGCTGTGGGGCAAGACCTATGCCTTTATCGGCATGGAGCGCATCGGCGGCGTGATGGTTTACGACATCAGCCAGCCGAAGGCGCCGCGCTTCGTGCAGTACCTCAATAACCGTGATTTCGGCGCCGCCCCAGGGACTGCCGAGGCAGGCGATCTGGGGCCGGAAGGGGTGATGGTGATCACCGCCGAGCACAGCCCGATCGGCGTGCCGTTGTTGGTGGTGGGCAACGAAGTCAGTGGCACCACCAGCCTGTTCCGTATCGACCGTCAGCGCCTGAGCGGTAGCCAATAGGGAGCCTGAGGGTCAGAGTCGACTATTCAAATAAGCCGACTCTGACCCTGAACGCTCTCCGAAGCGCAGCACAGGGAACCAAATGCGCAGCATTTTGGCGTCTTGTTGACGGATTGGTTGGGCGGTACGGTTAAGCGAGCCACTCGTTGGTCTCGCGCTGTTGCCCAAGGCCTACGGCGTCAAATTCGTCGAGAGCTTCACCTTTGGATATGCCGAGAAACCGCAGGGCTTGGTTGATTGCGTCGTCGGCAACCAAAGGCTCCCCAGCAGGAGTGCCCAAATTGAATAGGCTGTGCGCTTGGTTCCCTGCCCCGCCGAAGTACTCTGCCTCGATGTAGCCAAGCCGCGCGTTGGCGCTAAGCTCGGCACAAAGTGCGGCTAGTGATGCGGGCAGCTTAACTTCTCCCTCGTCCGTTATCGGCAGCAAGGGAATACCAAGCAGTTTCAGCGCATGGGATGTTAACGGAACCATGTCGAGCCCGGCCTGGAGATGAACAACTTGCAGGCGTGCGGGGAGCTCTTTGGGGAAGTCACCCGATCTTGCGACCAGTGCTTGAAGCATGTAGGCCATATTTATGGCTCCCAACGATTAGGCTAAGGGGCGGCGGTACGCCGTCTTAGAGAGCGCAGCGAACGATTTTAATTGCTTGTTAGGGGTTGGGCTCACAGAAGAAAGCTGCATAGAAATCCTCCGCATCCTCCCAGCTTGGATCGATAGCATCAACGACCGTACGTAAAGCGCCTTCGGCGCGCCAGTCGTTATTCTTTACAGCATAATTGTATTTGCTAAGCATAAGCTCGTTTAACTGTGTCCAGCGTAATGCGTGTACGCAAACCGCGATAAATTCAGGGCGGCGCATACTTGCTAGTAAATTAACGAACTCATTGCGTAATTCCGGGTGTGAGCGCATAAGTGAAATTGCTTCCGCACAAAATGGCATTATACCCGAGCAATTTGCACTTTCTGTTATCGCACACTCCCCGCGCGCTTCTAACTGAGAAACTTGCGCAATTGGGTTCATAATAAATCCCAACGATTAAGCTAAGGGGCCGGCTTTAGCCGATCCCATTGAGCGAGGCGAACGATTTGAGCGCATTGTTAGACTCTTTTTCCATATGCATTATGTTCAGCAATTGCATCTGCCTCTTTTAATAAAGCGGCAGTCTTTGCTTTATTGCCTTTAGCATTCCATCGCGCAATAGTTTCTGCGCACTCTTTCTCTCCGTACATCAATGCAAAGGCCGTGGCATCCATGTTTTTCATGGTCTCACTGTTATATCTAATTGAGTTATCGATTCCGGCCTCAAGAAGATGCTGAACAATTTTGAAGGATTTTCCGAGGACAGCTGCAAAAAGAGGGTTTCTTACAGAAAGACTGGTGTCAAGTGCGGAGCCGGCGCTAATTAGATATTCAACCAATTCGAAATGACCATTCGCAGCCGCACTGCAAATTGGTTTTCGATCATCACGCTTGTCGCCAGCATTTACATCAATTCCATTAGCTATCAGAGCCTTGGCTGATTTTAATTTTCCGATTTGGGCGGCATAGCCAAGCCATGATTGAGACCCGAATGGCGTACTGAATGAAATTTGCTCTGGATTCTTCTGAAGTAGGAGCTGAATTTCCTCGCAAGCTTCGGCTCTTATTGCGTCTGCCATTTTTCTTGGAGTTGATTCTTCACTCATTTTCTTCAGAGCCTAACTACAAATAGACACCAGATGGTGCATAACACCCTGACCGGGCGTGGTGGATAACATTCCAGACTGAATGTACGCAACCGCTCTGGAACTCAGCTTTACGAAAGCGTTGAGGGTGAAAAGGCGGTTATGCACCATGACGCTAAGCCTTTTTCATGCGGTTCCCCTGTGCCGAGGGTAGCGCGAGGTGCGGAAGAAAAACAGCCTGGGCAGCCGTTGTAGCGCTGGAGCTTGAAGGGGCTGCAGGCAGCTGCTCTTGGTCGACGCCTACCCACCGTAAATGACTGTCACCTCACTTCAGCTGGCCCTGCCAATCCCGCTCCTTCCCCAAGCGCCGCAGGATCAGCCTGACGGTGAGTTGGTAGTAATACCGCGTTGCCGGGGCTTGGTCTTGCAGGTGGCGCTCCAGGAGCCAGCGCACATGCTTGAGCTGCCAGTTCCAGGGGGTGTTGAGGTCGAAGTTCTTCTGGATGGCGGCCTGCATGGCCCTGGCTTGACGCAGGTGGCGGTGCCTCGTTCCTGTCGGCCTTGGCCACAGCAGCGCTTATTTCTGAGGTGAGCCCGTACGCAACAGCCAAAACCCAGGGCGGTTCCGCGGTTGCGCACGGGCTTCGTGTGGCTTATCGCACAGCCATGTCGGCCCGGTAGCGGCGACTCAGGCCTCCCAGCACTCCGGCGTACCGCAATGTGAATCCTCCATGGGAGGTGAGCCGCCAGACTCCCATAATTAAAGAATGGGAGGTGAACCCCCTAAAAGCACCGTGTCGCGAAGCGGTGTTGGCAGGGGCTGCAGGAGGGGTGAAGGGGAGGGGTGCGAGTTGCCAGCCATCACGCGGCATCAGCGCGTGAGCCACGCGGCGGTATGAGGGTGAACCAATCGGCGGTACGAACCGAGGGCTACTCATTTGGGAATTCCGCGACCTGGGGTATAGCTCGACTGAGTCCCTTTGGTTGCAGGGTGGATTTGAGATCGGACGGATGTCGGTGCGCCATGATGTTTGCGTTGGCATATCGCTGCCCAGGCGGCTGCGAGGGGCTCAGGATCCAGTGAGCGTGATGGACTGACAGGACGACAAGGAGGTGTAACGTGGAATTCAGGAAGATTGCAGAAGGCCGCTATTTCCCACCGGTATTGCCCAATGGTGAGTTCTGGGGGGTACCGATTGGCGGTAAATTGGATCAGCTGTTGTTTGACGTGACGGATGCGGGGCTCAATGCCGCTGGGGTGATGTACCTGTGGAGCGAAATCCTGGGCGCTTCATTTTCGCCGGGCGATGGGATCCTGCTTCTGAGCGAGAACTGCCCGAATGGAAGCCTGGGTTTTTACCGAGGCTGTTCAACGTTGCGCTGTGCCGACGGCGGGCTGGTCAGGCGGATCGATGGGTATGAAGTCGATTACTGCCTGATCAACCGGGTCCACTTCGAGGCTAAGGGCAAAGTCCGCCAGGCATTCAAAAAGTAAGCGCAGTTGCGCAGAGCGTGTCGCGCAGCGGAGGGGGCACCGGCGTTTTGGATTGTCCCTTCCGCACGGGTACAACGCCTTCACCGGTGCCTACACAGGTCCGTCTAAGCAAGGCTGCTATGCCGCCCTGCTTGGACGGAGCTCACCTTAAAGTCCAAAATTCACGCCAACGCCGACAGCTGCCCATGAGACATAACCGAAGGCACGTACGTGCTGCCCGGAGTGTCAGGGCAAGTGGGGGCGCCATACAGACTGGTGCTGACGCCGCACTTTGACTGCATTGGACAGTGCACCGTCAGCCGTTGTCGATTCGTTGCTCCCACGCCGATCAAAGCGATCGAGTGGGTCGTGTGCCGTCAGATGAAGCCCCCATGCCGCCCTGTCAACGACCCTGAGTACCCACATGCTATGGATATTTGTGGTCGCTGTGGTCTTTGTCCTGGCTTGAGAGCACCACATGCACGCGCATGCCGCTCAGTCCTCACGCGTCAGGCGATCGACAATCCACTGCTCGACTTCGAAGGAGTCCCAGCCTACGGCGCGCAGGCCGATGCGCCGGGCCTCGGGGAACCGGCCTGCGTGCATCAAGTTGTAGAGGTGCGTTCGTTTGAAACCGGTTAGGCGCTCGACTTCGCCGAGCCGCAGGATATGGCGCGGGATTAGGACGGTGGGGGGCTGGGTGGCGGGAGAAGCGGGGCTGAGCATGGCGGTCACTCCTGGCGCCGACTGGCGCATGTGAGCGTGTAACCTGGTTCGATTGTGCGAGAGAACTGGGGCAAACGCGGCCTTGCACTTCAAGGTCGAAAGGGCGATGCCAACGGCCTGCATCTACGCGATACGCAGTGGGCTCGCATCCGCCTTGAGGCTATTTAAGCCAGGCGATCAGCACGAGTGACGCGCCTTTCAGGACTCAAACTGGCGCGATTCAAGCGGCTTGAATTAAGGCCATTGACCAGGACATCGAGAGAAATCACATTGATAAAACTATCGATAAATCAGCGGATTAGTCGCTGGTTTTGAGCTCGTGCGCAATAGCCGAACCCCAGGGCAGTTCCGCTGTTGCGCACGGGCTTCGATTGGGCTTATCGCACAGCCCTGTCGGGGATGTCCCTGCCAATAAAATTAACCAACTTGCTAAATTGGCCCGTTGGGCTACTGTCGCTCAGATGGTGTCCTTCAAGGAGCTATAACCATGAAATGTCCGGTTTGCGGTGCGGCGCAATTGATCCACGACACCCGCGACCTGCCCTACACCTACAAAGGCGAAACCACCGTCATTGCCGCGGTGACGGGCGATTTTTGCCCGGCCTGCGCCGAGTCGATTCTGGACGTGGCGGAGTCGGATCGCGTGATGAGTGAAATGCGCGCGTTCTCGAAACAGGTCAATGCGGCCATTGTCGACCCGAGCTTTATCACCCGCGTGCGCAAGAAGCTGGCACTCGATCAGCGTGAAGCAGCGGAAATTTTCGGCGGTGGGGTCAATGCGTTTTCGCGTTACGAGAATGGCAAAACCAAGCCGCCGCTGGCGTTGGTGAAACTGCTCAAGCTGCTTGATCGCCATCCCGAGCTGCTGAATGAAGTCAGGACTGTTTAATCGGGGGCATCGAATCTACGCGGCGATCAATGACAGCACCCTGCAAGCCGACAGCGTGCCGTTTATTGTGTTTAGGTTGAGCATGCTGCGCGACGCGATTCTAAGCATGCCCCCCCAAGTCACCCCTCAAGTCACCCCCCAAGTCGCTGAGCTGCTCAGGCATGTGGGGAGGACAGCCGTGAGACGCTGCAAGCTGCGCTG
>DATDTH010000556.1:0-5459 GCA_035290985.1 Pseudomonas sp.
GAGGGTTGCCCTCTCGGCGCGGCTGGAGAGGTGTTCGTAAGGGCCATGTCGATCAGGTTCCGCGTGTAACGAGGGAAGGGACAGCAGCTCGGTGCATCTGGCCTGCCGCCAGGCCAGCGGGCAGATGACATTTCACCAGGACACCGAGTCTTGATCGGGCCAGTGTCCTAAATGGGCTGTGAAAATTCTGTCGGCCAGGGGCCGGCGCGGATGCCGACTTGTAAGCGCGGATTACCGACGGGCAGAAAAAAAGGACCCGCAGGTCCTTTTCTCCGGGCCGTGCTGGATCAGTCGTTGCTCGGTTTGTTCACCGCCTGCAGCACATACTGGGGCAAGGCGAAGGCGCCCAGATGGACCTCGGGGTTGTAGTAGCGGGTGACGATGCCGCTGCCGGCGAAGCGCTGGCGCAGGGTGTCCAGGGGCAGCTTGCGGTAGGCTGCGTCGGTGCTGCCCCAGGCGAACGTCATGGCGCCGCCGATATAGGTCGGCACCGCCGCCTGGTAGAAGTGCCAGTCGGCAAACAGGCCATTCATCCGGCTGGCAGTGGTCTGCACCTCGGCCAGTTGCATAAAGGGCGTGCCATTCTGGGTCACCAGGATGCCACCATCGTTCAGGCAGCGACGGCAGGCCTGGTAAAAGTTGTCGGAGAACAGCACCTCGCCAGGACCGATCGGATCGGTGGAGTCGGAGATGATGACGTCGAACTTCTCCTCGGTAGTGGCGACGAAGCGCATGCCGTCATCTATCACCAGGTTCAACCGCGGGTCGTCATAGGCGCCCTTGGAATGGTTGGGCAGGAATTCCTTGCACATCTCGACCACGGTACCGTCGATCTCGACCATGGTGATGTGCTCGACGCCGCGGTGCTTGCTGACCTCGCGCAGCATGCCGCCATCGCCGCCGCCGATGATCAGCACGCGCCGAGCCAGGCCATGGGCGAGGATGGGCACGTGGGTGAGCATCTCGTGGTAGATGAACTCGTCGGCTTCGGTGGTCTGGATCACGCCATCCAGCGCCATCACCCGGCCCATGCGCGCATTCTCGAAAATCACCAGGTGCTGGTGGTCGGTGCGCACTTCGTGCAACAGCTTGTCCATGCGAAAGCGTTGGCCATAGCCGTCGTACAGCGTTTCTTGATAATCGCTCATGGGAAATCCCCGCAGATACTGAAAATAAGGCTGATGGAGAGGGTCGGCGTCGGCACCCCGCCCATGGAGAAAGGCGCGCATTGTACGGGCATCGCCCAGCCGGCTCCACCGGTCAACGCCCGCGGTGCCAAGGGCGGCTTACAGCTTGAGGTTGCCGCGCGGGCCGGCTATAGCCCAGATGATCAGCCCCGCTATCGGCAGCACCAGGATCAGCACCGCCCAGCCGATTTTCATCGTGTTATCGGCGTTGCTCTTGATCACATTGAGAATGGCCCAGATATCCAGGCCCAAAACAAGCAGACCGACTAAGTAAGAAACCATGGAGGCACTCCTGTGGAATGGCGGGGGTAGAGTAGCCTATTGGTCCGCCGTTTCCCGATCGGATCGCGCGGCGCGCGCCCTTAGAAGCCATTCAGGTCGATCAAGGCAAAGCTGGCCACAGTCGGATGACCGGGCAAGTCGCCACCCTCGCGGGACAGGCCCAGGGTCTGCATGCCGGCCTCCCGGGCGGCGTCCAGCTCCTCGACTATGTCCGAGAGAAACAGCAGCTCCCCGGCGGCGCAGCCGATGGCGTCGGCGATCCGGGCATAGGACGCCGCCTCGCGCTTGGGCCCCGTGGTGGTGTCGAAATACCCGGAAAACAGCGGGGTCAGGTCACCGGCCTCGGAACAGCCGAAGATCAGCTGCTGGGCCTGGATCGACCCCGAGGAGTAGACGTACAGCCCATAGCCGGCGGCTTTCCAGCGTTTGAGGGCTTCCACCGCGTCCGGGTAGACGTGCCCCTTGAGCTGCCCGGCGCGGTAGCCCTGGGCCCAGATCATGCCCTGCAGGGCCTTGAGCGGCGTGGCCTTGCGGTCTTCGGCTATCCACTCCAGAAGGATCTCGATGACCCTCGGCACATCGGCGTCCCCTTCCCCGCTTGCCTCGCGCACCGCCTGCAGTTGCAGCGCCACGGCCGGTTCAGCGGCGTGCTCGCGCACGAAGTCCGGCAGATGGCGGGCCGCGTAGGGAAACAGCACCTCGAAGACGAAACTCACCGCGCTGGTGGTGCCTTCGATATCGGTCAGAATGGCCTTGATCGCCATGGGCAGTGCTCCATAAAGGTTGAACGCGCTTCAGTCTTCCAGCTGCGGAAAACGGCTGGCGATGGCATCGCCGGTGAACTGGGCGACCCAGACCTCGGGGTTGTTGAACAGGCGGATGGCCACGAAGTGCGGGTGCTCGCCCATGTCAAACCAGTGACGGGTGCCGGCCGGCACCGAAATCAGGTCGTTCTTCTCGCACAGCACGGCGTAGACATAGTCCTCCACATGCAGGTTGAACAGGCCACGGCCGGCGACGAAGAAGCGCACCTCGTCCTCGCCATGGCGGTGCTCGTCGAGGAACTTGGCGCGCAACTCGGCCTTCTGCGGGTGATCGGCCGTGAGGCTGACCACATCCACCGTGACATAGCCGCCCTCGGCCTTGAGCCGCTCGATCTGCGGGCCATAGGCCGCCAGCACCTGGTCCTGGCTGGCCCCCGGGGCGATGGACGCGCTCGCCTGCCAGCGCTCGAAACGCACGCCGACCTCGGCCAGGGTGCTGGCGATGTCTTCCAGGTGGGTCAGCACCTTGTTCGGCAGATCGGGGGAGGATTCGTGGTAAACGCTCAGGCTGCTCATGGTCGGGTCTCGGCTGTTCTTCTCAAGGTTACAGACAGTCCTTCGGGCGAATGAATTCGCCCCTACAGGGCCCTGTCATCAGATTCGCGGGTTTCACCTAGGCGGCCCCACCCGCCCTACACAAGCGGTACGCGCCAAGCGCCGCTGCACTCAGCTCTTCTGCAAGGCGCGGACTTTCAGCTCGCACTCGAAGAGAAATTCGAAGGCCTCGATCTGGCGCAGGGCATCGCTCATGCGCGGGCCCCAGGTGTAGAGGCCATGACCGCGGATCAGGTAACCCACGCAGTCGGGGTGCTGCTCCAGCCAGGGCTGGATGACCCCGGCCAGGCGGGCGATGTCCTGGTCATTATCGAAGATCGGCACCCGCACGGTCGAGGCGTGGGTGCTCACCCCGGCGAAGGCCTTCTGCAGTTCGTAATCCTCGAACACCAGATGATCCGCCGCCGTCAGCCGCGACAGGACGGTGGCGTTCACCGAATGGGTGTGCAGCACCGCGCCTATGTCGGCCTTCCAGCGGTACAGCTGGGTGTGCAGCAGGGTTTCCGCCGAGGGCTTCTTACCGGCCTCCAGGCTGTTGCCGTCCAGGTCGGTGGCGAGCAGGTCGTCGCGGCCGAGCTGGCCCTTGTGCTTGCCCGAGACGGTCAGCAGCACCTCGCGGGCTGACAGGCGCGCCGAGTAGTTGCTGCTGGTGGCCGGCGACCAGCCGCGGCCATAGAGAAAACGCCCGGCCTCGATGATCGACTGGCCAAGCTCCTCGCGGTTGCCCTGTATAGCGCTGCTGTCGTTCATGCTTTCTCCTCTTTAAAGCCAAGGGCGATGCTCAGGGCCGCCAGCGCGACCGCCAGGCTGGCGATGGCGAAGGTCCAGGCGGGGCCCAGGGTCGCCCAGCTGTAACCGGCATACAGGGCACCGAGTGCCCCGCCCACCCCGGACACGCTGGCATAGAGCGCCTGGCCCTGACCCTGCTGGCGCGGGCCGAAGCTGCGCTGGATGAAATGAATGGCCGCCGCGTGAAAGGCGCCGAAGGTTGCCGCGTGCATCAACTGGGCGACCAGCAATACCGCGAGGTGCTCGGCCAGATTGCCCAGCAGCAGCCAGCGCAGCGCCGTGATCAGGAAGCTCGCCAGCAGCACCTGACGCAGGGAAAAGCGCGCCAGCAGCCGGGCCATGACCAGGAACAGCAGGATCTCCGCCAGCACCCCCAACGCCCAGAGCATGCCGATCATGCCCCGCGTATAGCCCAGGGCCTCCAGGTGCAGGGTCAGGAAGGTGTAATAGGGCCCGTTGCTCAGCTGCATCAAGCCGACGCTCAGGTAGAACGCCAGCACGCCGGGACGCCGCAGCTGCCTGAGAAAACCGCCCTCGCCCAGGCGTTCGGCACGGGCCGCGGGCTGGGCATTGGGCACCCAGTAGCTGCTGAGAACGATGCCGAGCATGATCAGGATCACCGCCCAGGGAAAGGCGTCCAGGCTGAAACGCTGGAACAGCTGGCCCAGACCGACCACCGCGAGAATGAAGCCGATGCTGCCCCACAGGCGGATCTCGCTGTAGCGCGCCGCCTGCTCCTGGAGGTGCGCCAGGGTAATGGCCTCGAACTGCGGCAGCACCGCGTGCCAGAAGAACGCGTGCAGGGCCATGACCAGCGCCAGCCAGGCGTAGCCCTGGTCGATAAAGATGCCGGCGAAGCACAGCAGGGTGCCGACCGCGCCCAGCCGGACTATGGCCAGCCGCCGGCCGCTGCGATCGCCGAGCCAGCCCCAGAGGTTGGGCGCGATGCAGCGCATCAGCATGGGAATGGCGACCAGCTCGCCGATGCGCGCGCTGGAAAACCCCAGGTGATGGAAATACAGCGCCAGGAACGGCGCCGTGGCACCGAGCAGGGCGAAATAGAACAGGTAGAAGCCGGACAGGCGCCAGTAAGGCAGTGAGCTCGACATCGTCAGGCGATCGAGCCGCGGGGCTCGCGCGGCGTCACAGCTGCCCCAGTACCGGCGTGCTCACCCGCACATCGGCGTTCTGCCCGCGATGGCGCAGCAGGTGGTCCATCAGCACGATGGCCATCATCGCCTCGGCGATCGGCGTGGCGCGAATGCCGACACAGGGATCGTGGCGACCCTTGGTGATCAGGTCCACCGGGTTGCCGTCGGTGTCGATGGAGCGGCCCGGTGTAGTGATGCTGGAGGTAGGCTTGAGCGCCAGGTGGGCGATGATCGGCTGACCGGACGAGATGCCGCCGAGAATGCCGCCGGCATTGTTGGAGAGGAAGCCCTCGGGGGTCATCTCGTCCCGGTGTTCGGTGCCACGCTGGGCTACGCAGGCGAAACCGGCGCCGATCTCCACGCCTTTGACCGCGTTGATGCTCATCAGCCCATGGGCCAGTTCGGCGTCCAGGCGATCGAAGATCGGCTCGCCCAGGCCGGGCATCACGCCTTCGGCGACCACCGTGATCTTCGCCCCGACCGAATCCTGGTCGCGGCGCAACTGGTCCATATAGGCCTCCAGCTCCGCCACCTTGTCCGGGTCGGGACTGAAGAAGGCATTGTCTTGCACGCTGTCCCAGCTCTTGAACGGGATCTCGATGGGCCCGAGCTGGCTCATGTAGCCGCGCACCGTGATGCCCAGGGTTGCCAGGTACTTCTTGGCGATGGCC
>DATDTH010000557.1:0-6949 GCA_035290985.1 Pseudomonas sp.
CCAGAAGCCCGCCTGCAGTACCACCAGGGGTTCGGCCAGCAGGACCGCCACCAGCGCCAGCAACAGGGGCAGCCAGACGCCCAGGTGACGAAAGCGCAACCGCCACAGCAACAGCACCGCAACCATCACGCAGGCCCGTCGCACCGGCACCTCGAAGCCGGCCAGCAGGCCGTAACCCAGGGCACCGGCAAACCCCAGACCACAGGCCCAGGGCAGCCAGGGCCAGCCACGGGGCCACAGCCCCAGGCGGGCCAGCGCGGCGACTCCGGCATAGAGCAGGCCCGCCAGCAGGACGATGTGCTGCCCGGAGATGACCAGCAGGTGCAGGGTGCCGGTGTCCTGCAGCACCCGCCAGTCGGCCACCGTCAGCCCCGAGTCGTCCCCCAGCACCAGGGCCGCCAGGGCGCCTTGCCGGCCATGGGCCTCGACCGCCAACAGGCGCTGGCGCAGGGCGTCGCGCCAGGCACCCAGCCCTCGCGCGGCCGCCAGGCGCTCACCCTGCTTGACCGTGCCGGTGGCCCCGATGCGCTGCGCCAGCAGCCAGGCCTCGTAATCGAACGACTGGGGATTGACCAGCCCTCGCGGTCGCTTGAGCCGCACCGCCAGGCGCCAGCGCTCACCCGCCTGCAACCGAGGCCCGTCATACCAGGCCAGGCGCAGCGTCGCGGGCAAGGCCGCCCTCCTGGCCCGGGCCGCAACCAACTGGAAGCGCACCACCCCCGGCTTGACTTCCGGCAGCCCCGTCACCCGCCCCTCCAGCCAGAGGGTTCGACCGTCCAGTGCCGGCGCCAGCCGATCATCCAGGGCCCACTGGGCCGAGGTGCAGGCCCAGGCGAAGCCCAACAGGAAAAAACCCAGGGGGTAAGAACGAAACGGCAGCAATGAACACGCGATCAAGGCCAGGGCCAGCAACAGCCCGCTCGGCGGCAGAACCGGCAGAACCGGCAGAAAGCGCAGCAGCACTATTCCCAGCACCAGCGCCAGCATCCCTGTGCGCATCCCGTCGCTCCTGTCCTTGAGCACGCCCCTTTCCTTGAAAACCCACGAACCAAGCCGCTGTTACATATTTGCTGTGACAAAGTCGCAGCGCCAGCACCGGGTTATGGGTGCATACTAATAACGCTATTGCCCGTCCGAGAGCTTTCATGCCGCGTCGTTTATTCAAGCGCTTCATGCCCCACCCCGACAGTATCAAGGGCAACAAATCCCTGCGATTTCTCGGCCAGGTCATTCACGACCCCAACCTCTGGCACCTGAACCGCCACTCGGTGGCGCGTGCCATGGCCATCGGGCTGTTCTGGGCCATGATCCCCATGCCGATGCAGATGCTGGCCGCCGCAGCTACGGCCATAACGGCCCGAGCCAACCTGCCGCTCTCCATCGGCCTGGTCTGGTTGACCAACCCCATCACCATGCCGCCGGTGTTCTACTGCAGCTACAGCCTGGGCGCCTGGTTGATGGGCACGCCGGCATTGCAGATGCCGGACGAGATCACCCTGGGCTGGATCACCCAGATTCTCGGCAGCCACTGGCAGCCGCTGTATCTCGGTTCGCTCGTCGCGGGGCTGTTCCTCGCCCTGTCCGGCTACGTATTGACCCAGGTCTACTGGCGCTGGTGGGTCAAGCGTAGCTGGCGCAAACGCCAGGCAAACCGCTGCGGCCCCAAACCCTGAATAAACGACCACAAAAAAGCCGCTATCAAAAGCGGCTTTTTTATTTCCACGGGCCGGCTTACTCGTAGCGCAGCGCCTCGGCGGGCTGGATCTGCGCGGCGCGCCAGGAGGGGTAGAGGGTGGCGAGAAAGCTCAGGCCGAAGGCCGCGCCGCAGATCAGCAGCACATCGGCGGTCTGCAGGTCGGAGGGCAGGTTGCTGATGAAATACACATCCGAGCTGAGCACCTGCTGACCACTGACCCGCTCCACCCAGGCCACCAGGGCGCTTACATTCAGCGCCGCCAGTACGCCCAGCACACCGCCTATCAAGGTACCTATGACCCCGATTACAGTGCCCTGAACCATAAAGACGCCCATGATCTGCCCTGGCGTGGCACCCAGGGTGCGCAGGATGGCGATGTCCGCGCCCTTGTCCGCCACCACCATGATCAGGGTGGCGATGATATTGAAGGCCGCCACCGCGACTATCAGCAGCAACAGCAAGCCGATCATGGTTTTTTCCATCTTCATCGCGCTGAACAGGCTGCCCTGGGTATGGGTCCAGTCACTGCCGCGATAGTCCGGCCCCAGCCCGCTGGCAATGGCCGTCACCAGTCGCGGCGCCTCGTAGAGGTCCTCGAGGGCGATGCGCACGCTCTGCACCTGCCCGGGTTGCAGGCGTTGCAACTGCCCCGCATCGGCGATATGGATCAGCGCCAGGGAGCCGTCCAGCTCCGCGCCGACCTTGAACACCCCCGCTACGGTGAGGCGCTGCATGCGCGGCGTGATGCCGCCCGGTGCGCTGCTGAGCTCCGGAATGATCAGGGTCAGCTTGTCACCGACATTCAGGCGAAAACGCCGGGCCGTGATCTCGCCGATGACGACACCGAAGTCTCCCGCCTTGAGGTCGTCCAGCCGCCCCTGCACCATGTGCCGGGCGATGATCGAGACCTTGGGCTCCTCTTGCGGGTCGACGCCATTGATCTGGATCGGTTGCATGCCACCCTTGTACGACAACATGCCCTCCAGCTCGCTGAACGGCACCGCGGCCAGCACCTCGGGGGTCTTCAATGCCTGCGCCGCCACGGCTCGCCAATCGTCCAGCGGCTGCAGGTTGCTCAGGGTGCCGTGGGGCACCATGCCGAGGATCCGCGAACTCATTTCCTTCTGGAAACCGTTCATCACCGAGAGCACCACGATCATGGCCAGCACCCCGAGGGCCAGACCGATCATCGAGGTCATCG
Source organism: Pseudomonas sp. (assembly GCA_035290985.1). Lineage (GTDB taxonomy): Bacteria > Pseudomonadota > Gammaproteobacteria > Pseudomonadales > Pseudomonadaceae > Aquipseudomonas. The sequence continues at coordinate 2,898 of DATDTH010000557.1, forward strand.
AAATAAAGGAAATGAAGTGATTGCGGCGCTTGGCGCGGGTGTAGCGCAAGCCGATAAACAGCGATAAGGGTCTGAACATTGGCCAAGGCACCGTGAATAAAGAGTGAGCCGCGATCAGCCGGCGACCAGCAGACCGTCTTCCAACCGCAACACCCGATCCATCTGCCGCGCCAGGTCCAGGTCGTGGGTCACTACCAGGAAGGCGGTCTTCGAGGCCGTGCTGAGTTCCAGCATCAGGTCCTGAATCCCCTGGGCCGTGTGGTGGTCGAGGTTGCCGGTGGGCTCATCGAGCAGCACCAGGCCTGGCCGGTTGACCAGGGCACGGGCGATGGCCACCCGCTGGCGCTCGCCACCGGACAATTCGGCGGGTTTGTGCGCCAGGCGATGACCGAGACCGACCCGTTCGAGCAGGGCGGTCGCCCGCTGGCGCGCCTCGGCGATCGCCGTGCGACCGATCAGCAACGGCATGCAGACGTTTTCCAGGGCGGTGAATTCGGGCAGCAGATGGTGGAACTGATAGACGAAGCCCAGGGCGCGGTTGCGCAGCAGGCCCCGTTGCTTCTCGTTCAGGGCCGACAGTTCTTCACCCGCCAGCCAGACGCTGCCGCTGCTGGGCGTATCCAGGCCACCGAGCATGTTCAGCAGGGTACTCTTGCCCGAGCCGGAGCTGCCGACTATGGCCACCCGCTCGCCCGGGTACAGCTCCAACTGCAGGCCGGCCAGCACAACCACCGATTGCGGGCCCTCCTCATAGGACTTGCCCAGGTTGCGACAGCTCAGCACGGCTTTATCCGTCATACGCGACTCACTCATCTCACTCATAACGTAGCGCCTCCGCAGGCTGGGTGCGCGCCGCGCGCCAGGCCGGGTACAGGGTGGCGAGGAAACTCAGGACCAGGGCCGCGCCGCACACTAGCAGCACATCCGCCGCCAGCAACTGCGAGGGCAGGTAATCGATGAAATACACGTCGGCATTCAGGAATTTGATGCCCAGCCAGGCTTCTAGCTGGGCAATGCCCCGGCTGATGCCCAGCGCCGCGAGCATACCGAGGGTGGCGCCGATCAGGGTGCCGACCACGCCTATGACCGTGCCCTGCACCATGAAGATCGCCATGATCTGCCCGGGCGAGGCCCCCAGGGTGCGCAAGATGGCGATATCGCCCTTCTTGTCGGTGACCACCATGACCAGGGTCGAGATGATATTGAAGGCGGCGACGGCCACGATCAGCAGCAGCAGCAGGCCGATCATGGCCTTTTCCATGCGGATCGCCTGGTACAGGTTGCCGTGGGTGCGGGTCCAGTCACGGGCGAAATAATCCTGCTCGCCCAGGCCCTGGGCGATGCTCCAGGCCACCTGGGGCGCCTGGAACAGGTCGTCGAACTTCAGGCGCAGCCCCTGGACCTGGCCGGCCTTCCAGCGGTGCAGACGGGCGATGTCCTGGACATGGGCCAGCGCCACGTAACCATCGATCTCGCCGACCCCGACGCTGAAGATGCCGACCACCGTGAAGCGCTTGAGGCGCGGAAACATGCCCGCTGGCGTGACCGTGACTTCCGGAGCGACGAAGGTCAGCTTGTCGCCGACCTTCACCCCCAGCTTGCTCGCGGCCTTCTTGCCGATGATCAGGCCGAAGCCGCCGGGCTCGAGGGCCGCCAGGGAGCCCTGGCCGCCATCCTCGGGCTTGAAGAACTGGCCGATGACCGACACCTTGGCCTCCTCCACGGGATCCACGGCATTGATCAGGATCTTCTGCACCTTGCCGTCGTGGCTGAGCAGTCCCTGCATCTGGGTGAAGGGCGCCACGGCCAGCACCTGGGGCCGCTCGAGCGCCTGCTTGCCCAGGCTGCGCCAGTCATCCATGGGCGTGGCGCTTTCGATGCTGGCGTGGGGCACCATGCCGAGCACGCGGGTGCGCATCTCGTGGTCGAAGCCGTTCATCACCGACAGCACCACGATCATCACCATCACGCCCAGGGCGAGCCCGATCATGGAGGTGAGGGAAATGAAGGAGACGAAGTGATTGCGGCGCTTGGCACGCGTATAGCGCGTACCAATGAATACGAACAAAGGTCTGAACATGTCGGGGCTGTTTCGAAGGAAAGGAGAACGTCCTTGTGGCGAGGCGTGACGCGCAGCCTTACACTCAGACCCACCACTGCCGCCACGGGTTCGCAATGACTACGCGAGATGACGCCGATCGCCGCGAATACTATCGTATCGATGACACGATCGCACTGGAATTTAGCCTGCTGGATCCGGCCCAGGCCCAGGCCCGAGACGAACTCCACGACAGCTCGCCGCTGTTCAACCTGCTCAGCGACTTGCACCTCACCGACTTCGAATCCCAGCACCTGCTGCGCCATATCAGCGAGCGCGATCGCACCCTGGCCAATTACCTCAAGGTGATCAACAAGCGCATCGACCTGCTCGCCCAGGCCGTGGCCCAGAGCCTGCTTCGCGACATCGGCCTGCCACGCCGGATCAGCCTGTCCGAGGGCGGCATCAGCTTCAACAACGCCCAGCCGGTTGCGGTCGGCAGTCACCTGGCGATCAAGATGGTGCTGATGCCCCAGGCCCTGGGCCTGTTGCTGCGCGCCGAGGTGATGCATTGCTATCCCCGCGACGACAAGCAGTTCGAGATCGGCACCCAGTTCGAAGCCCTGACCGACGCCCAACGCCAGTTGCTGGCCCGGCATATCCTGCAGAAGCAGGCCCTGCAACGGCGCCAGGCCCGCCACCCCACCCATCCGACGCCATGAGAGGCCGCATGCCACGTTTCCTTCTGCTCTTCGCCCTGCTGCTGCCCCTGACCGGCCTGGCCGAGACCCTGGAGATCCCCCTCGGCCAGCAAGGGGCCGCGCAGCAGTCGCTGCCCGCCCACGGCGCCTTGCGCGGTGCCGTGCTAGGGCAGTTCGGCCTGCCGGACCAGGAGCATCCAGCCGTCGGCCAACCGCCGATCACCCGCTGGGATTACCGCGACTTCAGCGTGTACTTCGAACACGACCATGTGGTCGACAGCGTTCGCCACCACCAACCGCGCGCCACGCAGGCCGCCCCCACGGGAGACGCCCAACCGTGACCCAGATCTACGGCCACCGCGGCGCCAAGGGCGAAGCACCGGAAAACACCCTGGCCAGTTTCCAACGCTGCCTGGCGCATGGCGTTGACCGCTGTGAACTGGACCTGCACCTGTCCCGGGACGGTGAGTTGATGGTGATCCACGACCCGACCCTCAAGCGCACCACCGGCCGGCGCGGCAAGGTGGTCGAGCACGACGCCGCCGACCTGGTCGGCTACGACGCGCGTCAATGCGGGCCGGCCTGGGTGCAACCCTGCCCTATTCCGCGCCTGGCTGAACTGTTCGAACAGTGCCCGTTCGAGCACTGGCAACTGGAAGTGAAAAGCGCCTCGCGGGTACGGGCCGCGCGCACCGTGCTGGCGATCCAGGCGTTGGCCAAGCGTTTCGGCCTGACCGACAAGGTCACAGTGACCTCCAGCTCGCGGCAGGTACTGCGCGCCCTGAAGGAACTGGCCCCCGAGCTGTCCCGGGGCCTGGTGGCGGAATACGCCTGGCTCGACCCACTCAAGGTGGCCCAGCACTATGGCTGCAACCTGCTGGCGCTGAACTGGACCCTGTGCACCCCCGAGCGCCTGCAGAAGGCCCAGCGCCAGGGCCTGCATGTCTCGGTGTGGACGGTCAACGAACCAGCACTGATGCGCCGTCTCGCCGACTTCGGCGCGGACAGCCTGATCACTGATTTCCCGGGGCTGGCGATGGCGACGCTTAAGGCCTGAGCGCAACCGCACGGCAGACGCAGACCGTAGGTCGGGTTAGCGAAGCGTAACCCGACAACGATGCCGTAGGGTTAGCAAAACGTAACCCGACCTACGCGGCGTACAAGGGCGTAACCCGCCAAAGCGGGGCCCGGGATGCGGGCAGAGGCAGGCGGAGGTGAATAAAAAACCGGCCCAGGGCCGGTTTTTTTCATGCTGCCTGCTTAAAAGCTTTCCCGGTTCGGCCAGCGCCAGTCGCGGGAATCGCTCACACCCT
>DATDTH010000558.1:0-10216 GCA_035290985.1 Pseudomonas sp.
CCGTGGCGTAGGCCGTGTCGATACTGCTGTCCAGTCCGTTGTAGCCCACAAGCCCGCCCAAGTAACTGCTGCCGCTGACGTCACCCGTGGCGTAGGCCGCCCTGATGCTGCCAAAGTTGAGGCCTGCCAGCCCACCTACGTAAAAAAGGCCGCTGACCGTGCCGGTGGTATAGGCGTTGCTGATGCGGCCCTGGTTGCTGCCCACCAGGCCACCGGCGCTGCTCATACTGGTCACGCTGCCGCCCACTAGGCCGATATCACGGATCAGGCTGATGCTGCCGGTATAGCCGAACAGACCGGTGGTGTTCGAGTTGCTCGTGCTGATCGTCAAGTTGCTGACGGTGTGCCCCAGCCCGGCGAAGGTGCCTGCGAAGGGGGTGTTTTCGCTGCTGCCCACCAGCGCGCCGGTATAGGTCGTGCCACTGGCATCCAGCTCCTGGGCCAGCGCGTAGTTGCCGCTCAACCCCATGCTGTCGATGGCATCCAGCGCGGCCATGCTGTGGAGCAGCGTGTAGCTCTCGCCGTTGATGGCCAGCGAGGCATTGGCACCGTTCAAGGTGATGGGCGCCTTGACGTTGTAGTCGGTGCCGCTGGCGACTGTACCGGTCGTGGCGAAGTCGCCATGATTCAGCGCCAGCCCGGCGCTGGTCCCGGTCGCGGTGATCGCCGCGTTGATATTGATGTCGTTGTAGGCGTTGAGCGTCAGCCTGGTGTTGGCGCTCCAGTTCAGGGCGGCATCGACATTGATGTCGCCGCTGTCGCTGCCGCTGCTGGCGTCGGTCTCCAGCGTGACGCTGGTGCTGGCCAGGTTGGCCGACAAGGTATCGGCACCGATGCCGCTGGCGGTCTGGGCACCGCTGCCGGCGCCTATGGTGAAGTCGGTCGGGTCGACCAGCCAGGTGCCCGTCTGGCCGCTGTCGGACCGGGTGCTGACCCGGGTGCCGTCGGCGACCTGCACATGGGCGCCGCTGGTCTCGATAAAGCCACCCGCATGGCTGCCGTTGGCCGAGGCGTCCAGGGTGCCACCGACCTTGACCGTGCCTCCTTCGGAGCCGCCGAGCAAGACGATGGCGCCGCCCGAGGCATCGATGCCCTTGGCTTCGATCACGCCTTGGTTGTTGACCACCGTATCGAGCAGCGCGTCCTTGGCACTGGCGGTGAGGATCACCGTGCCGTTGTCGGCGCGGATCAGCCCCTTGTTCTCGGCCAGGGCGTTCAGGGTGCCGGCGTCGACCTGCACCGACAGCAGCTGGTTGCCGCTGAAGTCCAGGGTGACGCTGTCGCCAGCGGCCAGCGCGGCGCTGCCGTTGACCGTGCTGAGGGTGCCTTGGTTGCTCACCTGCTTGCCCAGCAACGCAACATAGCCGCCGGTCAGGCTGCCCTGGTTTAGCACAGTGCCCTGGCGGCCGTCGCCCACAAAACCATGCTTGCCGGCGAGGAAATCGGCATCGCTCAAGGAGAGCGTGGAGGCCACCAGGCCACCGACGTTGACGCTGGCGCCGCTGCCGAACAGCACGCCGTTGGGGTTGAGGATCCACACCTGGCCGTTGGCGCTGAGACTGCCGTCGATCACCGAAGATTGGTTGCCCGTGACGCGGTTCAGGGCGATGGCGCTGGCATTGGGCTGGACGAAGTTCACGCTTTCGCTGGCCGCCACGTTGAAGCTGGCCCAGTTGATGGCCAGGTTCTGGCTGCCCTGGGTGATGGTGGTGGTGGCACCGCTTTGCGCGATGCTGCCGCTGCCGGCGCTCACCGTGCCGCCGCTCGGGCCGGCCCAGGCGCCGTTGCTCAGCAGGGCCGCACCGAGGGCGACCACCACGGCACTACGCCCACTGGATTTACCCCGTCCCTTGGCGGTCTCGGGCGCGGGTACGTAACGCTGAGCTGCGTCATTCCAGACAAGACGATAGGTATGGTTCAAGGCGAGGCCTTTCTTGGGAAAGTAAGAAGGAGGAAAATACTCAATCCCTTGAGATCCCTGGCTGCGCCCGTCCTGCCGCTGCAAGAAGCATGGTATTTACAATGGGAAAACCTGTATGTAGAACGAATGCGCTACAAACCCCGGCAAAATTCGCCGCACCTCCAGCGCTCAACCAGCGCACAATGGGCCTATGCAGCCCATACGCACCGACTCAGAACCGCCCCAGATCCACGTCGCTTTCGTCGAGGACGACCCCTGTTTCAGCGCCGCCTTGAACCGAGTCGTGCAACTCGCCCCGGATATGCAACTGGCAGGAATGGCCGGCACCCAAGCCGAAGGGCTTGCCATGCTGCAAGGCATGCCGGCTGACGTGTTGCTGGTTGACCTGGGTTTGCCGGACGGGTCCGGGATTGACGTCATCCGGGCCGCCTCGCGGCTGTGGCCGAGCTGCAATATCATGGTCAGCACCAATTTCGGCGACGAAACCCATGTCATGCGCTCGATCGAGGCAGGGGCGGCGGGTTACCTGCTGAAGGACAGTTCCCCGGCAAAAATGATCGATGAAATCCGCAGCCTGGCAAACGGCGGCAGCCCGATCAGCCCAATCATCGCGCGGCAGATACTGGCACGCTTTCGGCAAGACAGCCCAGGCAACACGGCTGGCCAGGAGCCGCTCACAGAGACGACGCCCTTGTTGTCGGCGCGCGAGAAAGAGGTGTTGGATTACATCACCAAAGGCTTTACCGCGAATGAAATCGCCAAGCTCATGGAGTTATCCCATTTCACGGTGCGGTCATTCGTGCGGCGCATTTACAGCAAGCTAAAGGTCACGTCCAAAGCGGAAGCCATTTATGAGGCCAGGACTCTAGGGCTATTGGCCGAATAGCAGGCGTTCGAATGAATTTCACCATTCGCGCTTACCTCTAACTCGACGCGCTAACCTCTAACGCGATGATGTAAATGCCCATGAGATACCGCCCCATTCCCCTGCTCGCCAATCTGGTGCTCGTCTTCTCCCTGGCGTTGTTGGCTGGGGTGGGGGCTTTGTATATGAACACGGGCGGTATGCAGCCACCCGCAGCCAGTTTGCACATGACCCGGGCCGACTGGCAGGCTGCGGACTCTCCGGGTTTCAGTGCGCCATCGCCCACGCTGGACAGCAAAACCCTGCCGGGTACCTGGCAGCACGTCGAGCTGCCCCTGGCCTTGCCCATCGCTTTGCTGCGCCAAGCCGAAGCGAATGCAGCTATCGGCACGACCCGCACCACCTGGCTCAAGTTGTCCACCCACGAATTACCGAGCACGCCTGGACCACTGGCGCTGTACGCTGCCCGCATCAAAACAGATGGCAGCATCACGGTGTATGTCAATGGCCAGCTGGTGCATCGGGCGCAGCAACAAGGTCCGCTGTGGAACGGCACCCGCACCCCGCTGTGGGTTGTGCTGGAAAAAAATGCTGACGGCACGCCGTTGAGCGAAATCCTCATTCGTCTGGAGCACAGCCAAAAAACCCAGGTGGCCTTATCCTCGCTGTGGCTGGGCTCCGCCGAGGCGTTACAAAATCGTTACTACATGCGCCAATGGCTGCAGCAGGAACTGCCCGCGATGCTCAGCGCGGCGTTTATGGCGGTGGGAGTCTTTGCGCTGTTTGTATGGTTCAAGCGCCGCCAAGAAACAAGCTATCTGCTCTTTTTCAACCTCGCCGCGACATCTTTTTTGCGGGGTCTGCATTTTTATGTGGATTTACCGATCGCCGATGACTGGTTTGCTTGGTTGACAGTCAACTCCCTGTTTTGGCTGGTCATGGTCGTGCATGTTTTCCTCTGTCAATTGCATGGCCGCTCGCTCACATGGCTTTCTCGCATTCTGGTGGGGGTAACTGTCCTGGTGGGCGTGCTGACGCTGCCTGTGCTGGCCGTGTTGTCGAATACACCCAAAGTCACGCCCCTGATTTATATGATCGCAGCACTGATGGGCGCGACAGTTGGGCTGGCGGGGGGCATCAGCGCCTGGCGCCGGTCTAACGAAGCCCTGCTGGTGGCAGCCGGTACCGGCGTATGCACCTTGTTGGGGGTGTCTGACTGGCTGCTGCAAAACAACTTCATCAGCCCGGAAGGCTGGTATTTCGGGGCTTACACCAATGCCATCACTTTCGGTATCTTCGGTGTCCTGATGTACCGGCGCTATATCAACGCCATTGGCGAGGTGGAGCAGATCAACGCCAGCCTGGCGCAACGCCTGCAAGCGCGCGAAGCCGAGCTTGAAGTCAGCCACCAACGGTTGCGCGAAACGGCGATGCGGCAGACTATCAGCGACGAGCGTCAGCGCCTGATGCAGGACATGCACGACGGTCTGGGCTCGTCGCTGATCAACGCTATCCGCTCCGTGGAGGGTGGTGGTGTGAGCGGTATCAAGGTCTCGCAAATCCTCAAGGACTGCCTGGACGACCTGAAGCTGACCATTGATTCGATGGAGCCGGTCGAAGCCGATCTGTTGCTGTTGCTGGCCACGCTACGCTTCCGCTTGGAGCCACGCCTCGAGGGCACTGGCGTCACCTTGTTGTGGGAAGTGCAGGAGCTTCCCACGCTAACCTGGCTCGACCCTTCCAGCGCGTTGCACATTCTGCGCATCGTCCAGGAGAGCATCGCCAACATTCTGCGCCATACCTGCGCCACCGAGATCCGGGTAAGCACCGCGCTGGAGGCGACGGGCGTGCGGGTGAGCATCGAAGACAACGGCCAGGGCTTCGATGTCGAAAAAGCCCTGGGTGCTCCCGCAGGACGCGGCCTGCACAACCAGCAGCGCCGCGCCCAGGCTATTGAAGGCACGGTCACCTGGGAATCCGGGCCGACAGGCACGCAATTCATGCTATGGCTGCCGCTAGGACGCAAGACCCAGGCGATATAAATAGGCGAGGTCTTGGCGAGTTTCATATTCGCCATTCCAGCACACCGCCCCCGCTTCGCGAGTACGCCCTATTGGCACAAGCTCAGGGCCGCTTGCCGATCTCGCTTTGCACAACCGCCTAGCCGGCGATCCGCTCATGCAGGCTCGAGTCCAGGCCCGTAACGCCAAACCAAACGCCGGATCCAACGCAAGCGGCGAGCGCCGAACTGCGCTAGCCTTGCGGCGACAACGCGAGGGTTGCGCCGGACACTAAACCTGTCCGACTCGACAAACAGGGCGAAATGCCATTGCCGTTACCCGCAACTCCCTGGAGAATCGTCGCGCATTCAAACCCACTGACATCCAAATCCACTGACTTCACTGAATAGGGCCATCGAAATGGATCTTCAGCCAGCCACCACCTTCCTGCGTTCCCTGCTGCTCTGCGCGAGCCTCGCCAGTGGCTCGGCCCTTGCCGCCGAGTTCGAGAGCAATGCCTGCGATATCTCCGATCAATACTCGGACCTGACCGGTACCGACCTGTTGCGCGCGGCCAAGCAGGGCCATGTGTCGGCGCAGTTCAGCCTCGCGCTGAATTACGACGAAGGCGACGAGGGCTTCAAGCAGGACCTGAAAAAATCGGCCCACTGGTACCAGGAAGCGGCCGAACAGGGTCATGTCTGCTCGCAATTCAACCTGGCCCTGGCCTACGAACAGGGCAAGGGCGTGGAGAAGGACCTGGAGAAGGCCTTTTACTGGTACACCCAGTCGGCCGAACGCGGCGACAGCGATGCCCAGTACAACCTGGCCGTCTGCTACGAGGAAAGCACCGGGACCGAACAGGACTACGAAAAGGCCCTGATGTGGTACCGTCGCTCCGCGGACCAGGGCGACCCCGATGCGCAGTTCGAGGTCGGCAACTTCTACGCCAAGGGGCTAGGCCTCGAGGTGGACTCCGAGCAGGCACGGGAGTGGTACAAGAAAGCCGCCGACCAGGGTCACGAAGGCGCGTTCGAAGCCCTGGAAACCTTGCAAGACTAGTGGCCTGTACGGTTAGTGGATTAACTCAAGTTCGAGTGGCTGAGGTTTCGAGACAAGGCGCCGTGACGAGTCATAGCCCGCTATGGCGAGGAGCGGCAACGCCGTATCGGAGCCTCGGACGCCGGGCCGCCGGGCCGCCGAAATTGACTAAGCGAACTTGCCACACAGGCCACTAAGTACCGCCCTCGGCCGAACCAGGCAGGTCATGCCCCTGGCCTGCCTGGAACCGCGACCTTGATCCCAGGGGTGCGGCGCCTGTCCCTGAATGATCCCCTTGCCCAGCTTTAAGCACCACGCGCTATATGGGTAATAACCAAGGGCCTTAAATGTTTTAATAACAGCCATTTACAGTCGAAAGATGGCACTACACTTCAAGTTGAGCGGCCCACCACCGCTTCCGGTGGGGCCCCACCCGAACAACCAGAGCTGCCATGCTCCACGGCCCCGCCGGTCCTCTTTTGCGAGGGCCTTATGGGTATCGCCGCCAGTGAACTCTGCCAGCATGTGATCCGTCCCACCCTGCACTACCTGGGACGCCATTCCCCCCGCGCCGAAGCCCTGCTGCTGGGGGCCGCCGCCAGCCAGTCGGGCCTCGGCTGGGCCCTGGACGACAGGCGCGGCCATGGGCTCTATCGCATCGCCGCGCTACGCCACCAACTGCTCTGGGATCGCCACCTGGCCCGCGACCCCGAATTGGCCAGCCTGGTCCGAGGCCTGGCCAGCCAGCACGCCTTCCTCGTCGCACCGCACCTGGAACTGACGGTCAACCTGCGCTACGCCACCGCGATCGCCTGGATGCTGATCGAAACCGCGAACACCCCGCTTCCCGAAGCCGACGACCTGCTCGGGCTGGCGCGCGTCTGGCGCCAGGTGTTCCAGCCCCAGGGCCGGCTGCGGGACTTCACCGAGGCCTGGCAGCGCTGCGTGGGCAACCAGACCCGGGTGGCCTGAAACCAGGCCCGACAGCGTGAACCGCCCCCCGTCTCGGAGCGCCAATCACCTACCGCACCTGAAGCCCATGACCAATTGCGCTACACTCGCGCGGCGAGCCATAAACATAAAAAAAGCCGCGTGAGGAAACGCCATGACAGCGCTTTGCACTGCCCTGCCTGAGCAGCTTTCCCTGCTATTGGTAGACGACCATCGAATCTTCCTCGACGGCCTGGCACTGGCCCTCGGCCCGCTCAGCCCGGGCCTGCTGATTCACACCGCCCAGAGCGCGGCCGAGGCCGAGGCCTTGCTGCGAAATCAGGACTTCGACCTGATCCTCCTCGACCTGCGCCTGCCCGACGTGCCGGGCCTCGAGTTGCTGCAGCGTTGGCAACAGGCCGGCCAACTGACCCCGGTGGCGATTCTCAGCGCCAGCGATTCGCCCCAGGATGCCCAGGCCGCGCTGGCCGCCGGCGCCCTGGGATTCATTCCCAAGAGCGCCGATGCCGATGGCCTGCGCCTGGCGGTCACTCGTGTGCTGCTGGGCGAAACCCTGCCTACCCCGGCCCGAGACAGGGGGACGCCCCTCACCCCCCGGCAACGGGACATCCTGTTGCTGCTGGCCGACGGCCTGCCGAACAAGGCCATCAGCCGCAGGATCGGCCTGTCCGAGGACACGGTGAAAACCCACCTGCGCGCGCTGTTCCAGGAGCTCGACGTACACACCCGCACCGCCTGCGTCAGTGCGGCGCGGCAGCGTGGCTGGCTGTAACGGCAGAGGGCAGCAGCAAGGCCAGGGCCTGGCGCAGGCGCGCCGGCAGCAACGGTTTGGCCAGCAAGGTGACGTGCAATAGCGAACAACGCTCCTGCAGTTCGGGGCCGACATCGGCGCTGATCAACACCGCCGGCAGCATCCGCCCACTGCGCTCGCGCAACCGCTCGATCGCCTGCAGGCCATCCTCATCCGCGCCCAGGCGGTAGTCGCTGATCAGCAATTGCGGACTCCCCGCCCCCATGCCGTCCAAGGCCGTCGGCAAATCGGCGCAGGCCTGGACCTCGCAGCCCCAGCGCTGCAACAGCCCCTGCAGCGCCTCGCGCCCGGCGGCATCGTCCTCCAGCAGCAGAATGCGCCCGCTGAGCACCTTGTCGACCACCGGCACCAGCAGCGCCGAACCGGCTGCGCAGGCCCGCAGGCGCAGGCGAAACCGCGCGCCCTGGCCCGGACTGGAATGCAGGCGCAACGGATGATCGAGCAGGCTCGCCAATTGCCGCACTATGGCCAGGCCCAGCCCCAGACCACGTTCGGCATTGCGCCCGGGATTGTCCAGCTGGCGGAATTCCTCGAAGATCACCTGCTGCTCCTCGGTGGTCAGGCCGCGGCCATCGTCACCGACCTCGAGGATGACCGCATCGCCCTGGGCCTCGGCGCGCAACCAGACGTTCCCGGCCTGGGCATGGCGCAGGGCGTTGGTCAGCAGATTGCGCAGCAGGCGCTCCAGCAGCAGCGGATCGCTGCGCACCCAGAGTTCGTCACAGCTCGATGTCAGCCGGGCGCCCTGCTGACCCGCATCGACCCGCGCCTCGGTGCTCAGCCGTTCCAGCAAGGGCCTGAGGGCCAGTGCCTCATGGCGAACATGCACGCCACCGGGCAGGGTCAGGCGGGTGAAGTCGAACAGGGACTGCAACAAGCGGCTTAGCTGCTCCACCGAGGTCGCCAGGCTGGCACAGACCCGCTGGATGGCCGGTTCGCGGGCCTGCTCCAGCAGGTGCTGGGCATACAGCCCCATGGCATTCAACGGCTGGCGCAGGTCGTGGCTGGCCGCCGCCAACAGGCGCAGCTTGCGCGCGTCATCCGCTTCCGCCCGCAAGCGGGCCAGGTCGAGCAGACGCAGGTTGAGCCAGGCCGTGCGCTGGCCATGCTCCTGCAGGTAGGCGCCGACGCTGCCGATCAGGTTGGCGCAGCCGAGAAACAGGCCCTGGTAGGCCAGGGTCGCGCCGGCATCGGTCAGCAGCATCCCCAGCGATACGAACAAACCGCAGAAGCCCCAGGCGGCCAGGCTCGCCGCCCGAAACGACAGGCCGAGCAGCACATAGCCGAACAACAGGATCAGGAACAGCCCGTCGTAGGGCAAGCCCACACCCTGGGCCCAGCACAGGTGGATGATCACCGCGACGCAGAGGCCGTTGAGGGCATAGGCCAGGCCATAGACCAGTTGCGTGGGCCGGGCCGGGCTCCGTGAACGGCGGCAATAGAGGTAGGCCAGCAGCAGGCTGAGCATGGCCAGCAGGCGCAAGGGCAATACCGACAGCGCCACGCCCAGGGGCATCAGGACAAAATCCAGCAGGGTGTAGACCCACTGGAACAGCGCCGCCGCACCGGCGATCAATGGCAACCGTTTGCGCAGGCGCTGCACCCGGTGCTCGCCGAAGGCCCGTTCCAGGTCGGGGACGAACCGCAGACGGCCATAGCCACGGCGCTGTTGCGCCAGCAGCAGGCGCTCCTCCTGTTCCGGGCTCACGCCTTACAACTCGGGCGAAGCATCGGCCTCGTCTTGTTTGGCGGCAATGGCGTCATAGGTCTCCACCCGGTGTTGGTCATCGGCACTGAACAGTCGCTGGCGCAGGCGCTGACGCTCCAGCTCCTGATCCCCGGCGCTCAGCCCGGCACCGGCCAGGCCCGCCAGTTCCTGGCGATAGGCCTCGTAGCTGAGCTGCCAGGCGCGGTCGGCACGCTGCTCGTCGAGCAGACGCTCGACCGTGGGCGGATCATAGGTCATGGCGAGGAAGCTGCGCACCTGCTCCTCGCTCGCGCCCTCGCGCCACAGCCGTGAGCTTTCGACTTCCTGGGCAACGGCCTGGGCCTGGCGCTCCTCGCTGCCGCGCAGGGCGTGCGGCAACTGGGCACGCAAAGCCTCGACCCCATCGGCCTTGGCCGCGACGGACAGGTCGTCCCGCGCCTGCAGGGCCATCGCATCCAGGGTGTAACGACCATAGGCCTCCTCGGCGCCGAAGAACGCCTCGCTGGCGGCCGCGCCCAGGTGTTCACGGCGCAGCTGCGCCAACCCGTCGAAGGCCTGCTGCAGGGCAACCAGTTGCGCCTGGGGCCGGTTCTGCTGCTGCGCACTTAAGGGCTGCTGCAACAGCGCCAGGCTGGCACGCTTGTAGTCCAGGTAGTCGCCGAGCAAGCCCGACAGCTGGCCCAGCGCCGGCTCCGGCAAGCGGCCGCTGGCATCCTGTACCAGGGCCCCTACCGCGGCTTCCAGCCCGGCCTGGTCGGCCGCGCTGAGGAAATAGTCGAAGTAATCACGCACCGCCAGGTCGAGTATCAGATTGCCCGCGGCATCGGTCTTGAGTTCGCCATCGATTTCGGTGTCGGCCATGGTTCCCACCAGAGGCTGGCTGACCCGCCGCCCTGGAACCACCGAGGGACTCGGTGCG
>DATDTH010000559.1:0-7851 GCA_035290985.1 Pseudomonas sp.
CACTCTTGAGCTTATCTCGGCTGCTCAAGAGTGCCTCATGAACATACAAGCCCGGATAAGCCTTGGCGCAATCCGGGGCCGCGGTGTCCCGGATTGCGCTGCGCTTATCCGGGCTACGAATACCGGAAATCAACGCTGCACCCACCGCGCGGCGTAACCCGCCAAGGCGGAGCTCACCTGATTCATTGGCCGCTGTCGGCCCGGTTGTTGATTCTGGTCAAGGGCCCGGGTCGCGCCAGCCGCGACACTGCAGCTTAGGGTCGAGCAGGAGAGCGACATGGGTGCAGTCATCGAATGGAACCATCAGTTGATCAGCCGCTATGGCGCGGCAGCGTTGGCGGGCGACAGCTACCCGCAGGCCACGCAGTTTCATAGCGCAATTGCCGCCCTGGATCTGCTGCGGGCCTTGCGCAGCAGTCGCCGGGCCCAGCGCCCGCTGTCCCTGGGCGTGCAGTTGCCGCCTGGCGGCAACGGTGCGTGCGACGCCTATCTGCAGCGCCTGGCGTGCGAGATCGACATGCTCGCGTGCCACCTGGGGCCCGAGCAGCGCGTCCTGCGGTTGCACCTGGGCGGCGGCATACCGGATGCCGCCGGACTGCGGCGGCTGATGGTCCAGCTGCAGCGGCGCTTCAACTTCCAGCCCGATGACAGCGCTGACCGCAGCATCGAGATCGACCTGCCGCGCACCGATTGGGCCACCATGGGCCTGCTGCGCGAGCTGGGCTTCAATCACGTCAGCATCGGCGTGCCGGACATCCATCCGGGCGAGGGCGGTCGGGTCGTGGACTTCCAGGACCCGCGGCAGATCCGCTCGCTGATCGAAGCCGCCCGCACCCTGCATTTCCGCTCGGTGAATATCGACCTGGGTTATGGCCGCGCCTGGCAAACCCCGGCCAGTTTTTCCCGCAAGCTGGCGGCGATCATCGAGCTGCAGCCCAGTCAGGTACTGGTCTTCGACTATGCCCATCCACCGCGCCGTTACCGCTCGTTCAAACGCATCGTGGCCAGCGGGTTTGCCGCCCAGGCGGACAAACTGGCCATGCAGCAACAGGCGGTCGCCCAGTTGCTCGCCGCAGGCTACTGCTACATCGGCCTGGGCCAGTACGCGCTGCCCGATGACGACCTGGCCATCGCCCAGGAAACGGGCCAATTGCACCGCAACTGCCAGGGCTACAGTCGCCACGCCGACTGTGACCATTTGGGTTTCGGGGTCTCGGCCAGCAGCCAGGTCGGCGAGCTGCATCTGCAGAACAGCGGTGATCTCAAGCATTACCAGGCGCAGCTCGACCTGGGCCAGCTGGCGATTGCCCGTGGCCTGCGCTGCACCCCGGACGAACAGGTACGGCGCGCCGTGATCGAGCGGCTGCTCTGCGATTTTCAAGTGAACTTTGCCGCCATCGACACGCGCTTCGGCCTGGTCTTTCGCGAGTATTTCGCCACGGTCTGGCCGCAGCTGGAACTGATGGCGCGCGAGGGCCTGATCCTGCTCGGTGCCGACCGTTTGAGCGTCCTGCCCGCGGGGCGCCTGCTGGTTGGGGCGGTCTGCAAGGTGTTGGAGCATAACCGGCTTGCCGGAGGGGCCCCAACGGCACTCCTCGCGTTAGCAGACTGTTGAAAAACTACCTGCGTTGCCGATACGGCGTTGAAATCGTCTCAAAATGCTCATTTACTGCGTTGTAAACTCGCATGCGAGCCCAGTGCGTTTTTCGACTAATTTCGCCTTGTCTCGGCTGCCTCGCCTACGTTTTTCAATGGTCTGTTAGCTACCGGCCCCTTGTGGCGCTGCCGGGGCTTTGCCGTGCCTGTTTAAAATGCCGTCTGAGCCGCTCTGGCACGGGGCTTTCGGCTTTTTTACAGACTTGATTCTAATCAAGCGGCTTTTCAGCAAGGCATGCGAATAATTCACCCATCGTCAGGTTTATGAATGCTTCAGCCAGTAAAGGATGGGACTGGGTTATGAAAGAGTTCAATTACAACCTTGTGACACGCGCGTTGGCCACGGCCTCCTGTGTCTGGGCGCTGAGTTCGACAGCAGCCGTTGCCGCGGCCGAGACGGCCCTGCCGGTGGTGGTCCAGGAACTGGTGGCCCCGCCGGGCCTGCCGCCACCCATTACCCGTAAAAGCGCGGCGCGGGTGGTGGTCAATCTGACGGTGGAAGAAGTCGAACGGGAAATCGCCCCCGGCACCCGCTACATGTTCTGGACCTTCGGCGGCACGGTGCCGGGCAAGATGATCCGCGTCCGCGAAGGCGACACGGTCGAGCTGCACCTGCAGAACCTGGCCAGCAACAAGCTGCCGCACAACATCGACCTGCACGCCGTGACCGGACCGGGCGGCGGCGCGGGGCAGACCCTGATCGCGCCCGGCAATGAGGCGACCTTCAGCTTCAAGGCCCTGGCCCCGGGCCTCTATGTCTACCACTGCGCCACGGCGCCGGTGGGCATGCATGTGGCCAATGGCATGTACGGCATGATCTTGGTCGAACCCAAGGAGGGCATGGCCAAGGTCGACCGCGAATACTATGTGATGCAGGGCGACTTCTACACCGCCGGGGCTTACCGCGCCGAAGGCCTGCAGAACTTCGACATGCAGAAGGCCGTCGATGAAAAGCCCACCTATGTGTTGTTCAACGGGGCCGATGGCGCCTTGACCGGTAAGGGCTCGCTGACCGCCAATAGCGGTGAAAAGGTGCGGATGTACTTCGGGGTCGGCGGCCCCAACCTGACCTCGAGCTTCCATGTGATAGGCGCCATCTTCGACCGCGTCTATACCGAAGGCGGCAAGCACTTCCAGGAGAACGTGCAGACCACCATGGTCCCGGCCGGCGGCTCGACCATAGTCGAGTTCGTCCCCAAGGTGCCGGGTAACCTGACCCTAGTCGATCACTCGCTGACCCGCGCGTTCAACAAGGGCGCCGTCGGTCTGATGGCCGTCAGCGGTCCGGCGCGACCGGAGCTCTACAGCAAGGGCGTGAAAACCCCCTTGCCGGTGCTGGCCGGTGCGCCCGCCAAGGTGGTGGCCCCCGCGGCACCGGCGGCCGATGCGCCGCTGGCCCGCGGCCAGGCGGTGTACGAGCGGGTCTGCGCGGCCTGCCACCTGCCTGATGGCAGCGGGGTTGCCGGGGTGTTCCCGCCCCTGGCCAAGTCCGACTTCTTCCAGGAGCGTCCCTACGAAATGGCCCACATCGTCCTGAACGGCCGCAGTGGCGAGCTGGTGGTCAACGGCGAGCACTACAACGGGGTGATGCCACCCCAGGACCTGAGCGACGAGGATGTGGCCGCGGTGATCAATTACATCAATGTGGCCATGAACGACGGCAAGCCCGTGCTGACGGCGGCGCAAGTCAAGGACATGCGTCAGATCAAGAAGCCGTGAAACCGGCGCTGAGGCGGGCCTGGGCGGTGCTGTTCTGCTGCGCGGGCCTGGCCGGCGGGGCCGGGGCAGGGGAGTACCGCCTGCTGCCGGGAGGCCAGTTTCGCAGTGTGTTGCCCGCCGATGGTGAAAGCTCGGCGGCCAGCATCCGGCCTTTCTGGCTGCGTGAGCGACCGGTGAGCAACGCCGAGTACCTGGCGTTTCTCCAGGCCCATCCGCAGTGGCGGCGTGGCGCGCCGCCCAGGGTCCTAGCTGGCGCCGACTACCTGGCGCTCTGGTCGGGCCCGCTGGCTTTCGCGCCGTTGCACGCCGGGGCGCCGGTCACCCAGGTGACCTGGCATGCCGCCCAGGCTTTTTGTGCCAGTGAGCAGGCACGCTTGCCGCGCTGGTACGAATGGGAGTTTGCGGCGGCGGCCGACGAGGAGCACGCCGACGCCCGTAACGATCCGCTCTGGCTGGCGCGCATTCTCGGCTGGTATTCGCGCCCGGCCAATCAACCGCCCCAGGCCATCGGCCTGCAGCCGGCCAACTACTACGGTATCCAGGATATGCATGGGTTGACCTGGGAGTGGGTCGAGGACTTCAACGGCCTGTTCGTCAGCGCCGACAGCCGGACCCAGGACGAGCAGAAGCAGTTGGACTTCTGTGGCGGTTCGGCCCTGTCCCTGGGCGACAAGAGCAACTACGCGGTATTGATTCGCCTGGCCCTGCTGGCAGCCATGGAGGCCAACCAGGGCGGCAATTATCTGGGCTTTCGCTGTGTTCGCGAAGCGCCCGCGCATTCATCAGGAGAGACACCATGAACAGGATTCACTCGTTGCGCCTGGCGCTGCGGGGCGCGCTGTTGTCCGCCGCCTTGCTGGCACTGCCCGGTGCCCCGGTCTGGGCCGAGACGGCCCCGGCAACGGCGGTGGCCAGTCTGCCCGCCGAGTCGCTCTATGGCTTGTCCATGCCGCTGACCGATGCCCAGGGCGTGGCGTTCGATTGGCGCGAGATGGCCGGCAAACCGCTGCTCGTCACCATGTTCTATGGCGACTGCGCCTCGGCCTGTCCGGTGCTGATGGAGAGCCTGCAGCGCACCATCGCCGAACTGAAACCCGCGCCTGGTGCGCTCAAGGTGCTGATGGTCAGCCTCAATCCGCAACACGACACCCCAGCCTCGCTGACCCACCTGGGGCACATGCACAAGCTCGACACGCGTTTTTTTCGCCTGGCGGTGGCGGCCGACGAGGGACAGACCCGGGCCATGGCGGCGGCCTTGCAGATCAAGTACCGGCAGCTGGATAACGGCGAGATCAGCCACAACACCCGGGTCAGCCTGCTGGATGCGAGCGGCCAACTGATCGCCAGCAGCACGCTGCTCAAAGCCAGCGCGGACCAGGCCCTGCTGGCGGAACTGCGCAAGGCATTGCATTAGGCAGCTCGACGGTAGTTCATGGCGAAATCATCCTTGATTGTCGTTGTCGGGTTAGGCTTCGCCCGACCTACGGCTAGGCGGCCCCACCTAGGCGGGCTGCGAGCTTCAACGAAGCGCTTTTCGTAGGGCGGGTGGAACCCGCGAGCTTTTTTGCAGGGGATTGTTCGCCGAGCCGCAAGGCGCGCAAGGTCAAGGTGAAGATGCTGGGGTGTAGAAGCTGTAGGTGTTACGTCCGGCGGCCTTGGCCTTGTACATGGCCTGGTCGGCCTGGCGCAGCAAGGTCTCCGGCGCCTCGCTGTCATCGGGAAACAGACTGACGCCGATGCTGGCCGAGACGCGGATGCTGTGTTGGCCGAGGCAAAAGGGCGCGGACAGATCCCGGACGATCCGCGTCAGGGTGGTGACGCACTGCTCGCGTGTCTCCAGGCCCAGCAACAGAACGACGAATTCGTCGCCGCCCAGGCGTGCCACGGTGTCTTCGGCCCGAACGGCCGTCTTCAGGACCTTGGCCACCTCCACCAGCAACTGGTCGCCGACCTCGTGGCCGAACCTGTCGTTGACCGGCTTGAATTCGTCCAGGTCGATGTAGCACAGCGCCAGGCGTTTTCCCGCGCGGCGGGACTGGGCGATGCCCTGCTCCAACCGGTCGGCGAACAGCAACCGGTTGGGCAATTGGGTCAGCACGTCGTAGTGGGCCAGGCGCTCCAACTGGTCATGCCGGGTCTTGAGCAAGGAGATGTCGGAGAGGGTGCCGACGTAATGGCTGAGCTGCTCGTCCTGGTCGCGCACCGTGGAAATGGCCAGCCGTTGCGCGTAGACCTCGCCATCCTTGCGCCTGTTCCAGACTTCCCCACTCCAGTGGCCGGCACTGGTGAGGGTACGCCACATGTCCTGGTAGAAGTGGCTGTCGTGGCGCTCCGAACTCAGCATGCGCGGGTTACGCCCCAGCACTTCCTCGCGGCTATAGCCGGTGATCTCGCAGAACACCGGATTGACGTCGAGGATCCGGTTGCTGCCATCACAGACCATCATGCCTTCCTGCGCATGGTGGAACACATTCCCCGCCAACTGCTCCTTGGCCAGGGCCTGCTGCAGTTGCCGGCGCATGGATTCGCGCTCCAGCAGGTTGCGAATGCGCAGGCGGGCCAGTTCGATGGTGATGGGTTTCTTGATGTAATCGGCCGCGCCCAGGCTCAGCCCCAGGGTTTCGGCGTCCATGTCGCCCAAAGCCGTGACGAAGATCAGCGGAACGTCCTTGAGCACGGGGTCGGCTTTCAGGCGCCGGCAGGTCTCGAAGCCATCGAGCCCTGGCATCATGATGTCCAGCAGGATCAGGTCGGGCGCTTCCAGTAAGGCCAGGGCCAGGCCTTCCTCGCCGGAGCGGGCGATCTGCAGCTCGTAATGGTCGGCCAACGCGGAACAGAACAGTTGGAGGTTGGCCGGTACGTCGTCTATCACCAGTATCTTGGCTTGCATGAGCTCGGCCGCCTTCATTGAATCATTGATCATTCATTTTCGCCCACCCGGTCGCTCGTGCCCTTGCGCTGCATCAACCCCATCAGTTGGCCCCGGGCCTCCCGGAAACGGAACTCCGCCACCAGGGTGCGGATGGCCTGCATCTGGGTGAAGCCTTCCTGTCCAGCCAGACCGGCTTGCAGCTGGTCGGCCTTGGCCAGGGCGCTGTACTTGTTGCGCTGCAGCAAGGCGTCCAGTTCCACCAGCCCGGCGCCGATCTCCATCGCGCCCAGGGGGGCGTGCCGGTGGCCCGCACGGCCGGCGGCGTCCGGCTCGGCCGAGCAGAGATAATCTTCCAGCAGACCGAGCAGCAAGCGGAAATCCACCGGTTTGGCCACCACGCTGTCCATGCCCGCGGTCTTGCAGCGCTGGCGATCTGCGTCGAATACATCGGTCGTCATTGCGATGATGGGCATGGGCGCGTGGCCGTTGCGTGCCTCCCATTGCCGAATCAGCGCGGTGGCTGCATGGCCATCGACGCCCGGCATCTCCAGGTCCAGCAGGACCAGCCCGGTCCGGCCGCCGCTTTCGAGGTGAACCAGTGCCGCCTCGACGCTGGACACCACCTCGACGCCCAGCCCCTGTTTGCGGAGCAGGCGAGTCACCACGCCCTGGTCGTCGTCCTCGATCATCAGCACCGGCCTGTCCCGGGAGGCATCGGCCAGCCGCGGGTCGATCGTCTTAGCCAGGTCCTCGCCAGGCCGGGCCCCCACGAGGTCGGTGAGCCGTGGCAGCCGAACCTCGAACCAGAACAGGGAACCGACACCTTCCGCGCTCGTCACCCCGGTTGCGCCCGCCATTAATTCCGCCAGCTTCGCCACGATCGACAGGCCCAGGCCCGAACCGGTGAAGCGCCGCGCCTCCGAGGCGTCGACCTGGGAGAAGGGCTGGAACAGGCGCAGCTGTTTCTCCGCAGGGATGCCGATGCCGCTGTCCCGAACCTCGAACCTGAGGGTGGCGACCCCGGCCTCGCAGGTCTTTTCGTAGGCGCTGATAACGACCTCGCCGCGCTCGGTGAACTTGATCGCATTGCTCACGAAATTCGATAGCATCTGGCGCAGGCGCAGCGGATCGCCCAGATAGCTCGACGCCTGCGCGCCCCGCCATTCGGCGCTGATCAGCAGGCCCTTGCGCTGCGCGGCGGCGGCGAAGAGCGCCGCGGTCTTCTGCAGCAATGGGCCGCACGCGATGGCGGAGGGCACCAGTTCGAGCTTGCCCGCTTCCACCTTGGACAGGTCGAGAATGTCGTTGAGCAGGGCGAGCAGGGTGTCGCCCGATTGATAGATGGCGCGGGCATACTCCAGCCGCTCGGCCTCGCTCACCGTGCCGATCATCAGCAACTGGGCCATGCCCAGCATGCCGTTCATGGGGGTGCGCAGCTCGTGGGACATGGTCGCCAGAAAGCGGCTTTTCGCAACGCTGGCCGCCTCGGCCGCATCCTTGGCCTGGCGCAGCTCTTCCTCCGCCGCGGCGCGTTCCAGAAACGCCCCGGCCCAGCGGGCGAGCATGCGCACGAATTCCAGGTCCGAGGCTTCGAACGGCGCGGC
>DATDTH010000560.1:0-5790 GCA_035290985.1 Pseudomonas sp.
GCCCGAGAGCCTGGCGGGCTGCACCCTGATCCTGGTCGGTGGTTTCGGGGTGTTGCCGGCGGCGGCGGAGGGGACTTTGCTGCGCTGGCTGGCCCTGGCCGCGCCCCAGGCGGCGCGCTGCTGCTCGGTCTGCACCGGAGCTTTTTTGCTGGCCCAGGCCGGCCTGCTCGATGGCCGCGCGGCCGTGACCCACTGGCGCTACACCGAGGCGTTGCGGCGTTATTACCCCAAGGTACGGGTGCTCGACGATGCGCTGTTCATCAAGGATGGTCCGGTCTATAGCTCGGCCGGTGTAACCGCTGGCATCGACCTGTGCCTGAGCCTGGTGGAGGAAGATCTCGGTCGGGAGATGGCCTTGCGGGTGGCCAAGGACCTGGTGGTGTACCTGAAGCGCTCCGGCGGGCAGCGCCAGTTCAGCGCCGAGTTGCTGGCCCAGGCCGCGCCCGAGGGTGGCCTGATCGCCGAGCTGACCGCCTGGCTCAAGCCCAGGCTGCAGCAAGCGCTGAGCCTGGAAAGCATGGCCGAGGCCGTTGCCGTGTCGCCCCGTACCCTGCACCGGCGTTTCAGGGACGAACTGGCCACGACGCCGCTCCAGTACCTGGCGCAGTTGCGCCTGGAGGCCGCCTGCCGCCTGCTGGAAGCCGGTGCCACTTCGCTGAAACGCACGGCCCAGCAGAGCGGCTTCGGTTCGGAGTACAACCTGCGCCGGGCCTTCGTCCAGGGCCTGCACGTCACCCCCAGCGAGTACCGGCTGCGCTTCTGCCGTTAGGGCAGAGCTTGACCTTGGGCTGCCGCATTTCAGCTTATCTTTGCGGCCGGATTGGTGTGTAGGCTGGTCTCGGCGCGCAGTCCAGCGACAGCCCACCGCTTTGGCCGCGGTCGACGTCCTGTGGTGTACTGCCTTCCCCTACTTATACGGCGCAGCACACTCTGAATCTGCGAGCTTCACCGAAGCGCTTTTTCGGGCGGATGCAGGCGGATTTTTCGTGAAAATGTTCTAAATCTGCACATGCTCTGGCCCTTTGAGGCTGCGCGGCCTCAGGTACCCGACAGAACTTGCACCCCGGATATTTCACAACCTACGGATGCAATTACCTTGTAAGTGATATTCACCTTGCTCTGGGTGGCCTGGGCGCTCATCAGGATCGACAGCAGGCCCTTGCTCGCGTCGGTGGTTAGGGGCGGCAAGCGCAGCACGGCATAACCGCACTCCGTGGCTGAACCGCCCGCTGGGGTGGCCTGGGTATAGAACAAATTGCCGAGGTCGGCATTGAACGCGACCAAGGAAACCTTTACCCCATCCAGCTGACCCGCCAGGCTCAGGGGGGCAAGCAGTGCCAGCAAGGTACCCAACATCCAGTTTTTCATTCCAACTCCTTACCTAGTGCGAAGGCGAGCCCGACAGGGGCTCAGTATGGGATGGGCCATGGCCCGACCTGACTGACGCGAGTATGGCGTCAGGTATTGAAAATAAGGTTGGCTGCTCAGTTAAATCGCTCAATCGGAATAAAATAAATCTGTCCCATAAGGTCGACCCCTTGATCGCTGAATTTCTTCGATCGACAAGACTGTTTTTTAGAGTTCTTTAAAAAACGCTGGTTTCAAAACTATGCGCCCCCCCCTTAAGTCAAATAACTCATGCAGAACAAGAACAGGTGTATCAGGATCTATTTTTTCTGATTGCATTTCTACAACGACATTAATAGGCGAAAAAAATAAACAATTTTTACACTTGACAACTTTGATCACCTTGAATTTTTCTCCAGCCGGCAACGTGAGGGCTACAACTACTTCCGGACCTTCATGATTGACCTTATGAACTGGAATTAAGTGATAAACATCAACCGAGGGGCTATAGTTTCTATCTAGTGTTATTCCCCACACCCTTAAGCTGACTAGGGATTCATATTGCATACCTATCAGATGAGAAAATTGTGCTTCAGTACTCACGTCATCAAATTCTTGTCGACAACCCAACTGCAAAAAAAAGCCAAACAGTAACACTGTATAGGAAATTATTTTAAACATATTTCGACTCCATCACCATTGATCTGGTAAATCTTTATGTGGGAAAGGCACACCAAATTGTGAGCCTGTGAATTTATTAAATACACCAATAGGAGTATTTACTGCCTCCTGAACAATAGACATCGGATACATTACGACCATTGAAGGGGAATTTACAATGGCATCGGGAATGTGTAATTTACGCGTTGCAAAGTCGACGAAATTATCATGGCGTGCCCCAAAAACATGGCCTGCGGGTAAATATTTATCTATAAAACTACCTATTCCAGGGCCTTCATGCCCCGGATAGACCAAAGGATGCTTTGAACGACCCACAGTATAATAATGGTCTTCTGGTTTAAACCAGGTAGGGCCTATTTGTTTATTTTCGTCGCTATTATTTTGTATGCCGTTCGCAACAATTACCGGAGGCGCACGCCCCATTCCTTGAGGCAACGGGGCTGCAACAGGACCGACAGTCAGAGGCTTCACAACCGATGGAGGCGACACAGCTGCAACAGGATTGACAGTCAGCGGCTTCACAACTGATGGAGGTGGCACGGCTGCCGTAGGCACCTTCACACTAGAAACAGAGCTGGTAAGGTTAGGGCGCGAAGGTGTAAATGTTATTGTACTAAAAATATTTCTTATCGAATTATTGAAAAGGTTCTGTAATGCGCTTAATGCCCCGCCTACATTCCATGAGAATGGGTTCCACCAGACATATCCGCTCGGATCTGTCCCGCTAAACGGCGAGTTGAAGCCGTACGCATAGCGGTTGAACATCTGCGCATTGGTCGCGTCCTGGTAGACGATATCCGAACTCAGAAAGCGCCCCAGCGCCGGGTCGTAGACCCGGCCGTTCATATGGATCAGGTTACTTTCTTCTAGGTGCTCGTGGCCGGTGAAACCGCGCCGGCTTTCCTGCATAGGGGTGGCGCTGTTCGACCAGTTGGCGCCGCGCCGGCCGCCGAAGGGCGCGTAGGCCAGGCGTTCGAGCGGTTGGCCCTGGGCGTCGAGCACCACGTCCACCGAGCCCAGTTGGTCATTGAGCTTGTACTTGAGCGTGCTGGTGCCGTTGCTCAGAACCTTCTGGTGCTGCAGGTAGCCGGCGGCATAGGTGTTCTGCTTGACCTGGCCGTTCTCGCTGATTTCCTCGAACTGACCTTCGTCCAGGTAGTAGGCAGTGCGTGAAGCGCTGCTCTGGTAGAAGCGTTTGCGGTCCGGATCATAGCGGAACGTGCTGGTTTGGCCGTTGTGAGTGATGACCAGCGGCTTGTTGTCGACGCTGTAGCTGATGCGCCGGTTCGGGCCGGCGATCTGGTTGCCGCGCGCGTCGTAGCAGTAGGCGCCCTGGCTGCTGTGCAGGGCTGCGTGCGGCCCGGGCTGCGCCACCGCGCCGAGGGCGGTACAACTGGCCTGGGCGATAGCGTCGTACTGGCTGTAATTGACCGCGCCGATATGCGGCGTGCTCAGCAGGTTGCCGAGGGCGTCGTACGCGTAACTGTCGTTCTGGGCCGTACTGCCCAGCTGACGCTGGCTGGCGCTCAGACGTTGCAGGGCGTCGTAGTCGAAGTGCTCGCGATAACCGCCGCGCTGGTCTTCACGGCTGGTCAGCAAACCGATGGGGTCGTAGCTGTAGCGCAGTTGTTGCAGGGCGCCGGCAGCGCTGTTGCTGTCGAGCTCCTCGAGCCAGCCGCCGGCGTCATCGTAGCGATAGTCGCTGACCACGCCATTGCCATAGCGCACCCGGGTGTTCTGCCCGCGGGCGTTCTGCGCCTCGATGCTGCGGTAGCTCTGGCTGCCATCCAGGTTGCTTTCACCTTCCAGGTAACCTTGGGCGTTGTAGCGCTGACGCAGGCCGAAGCCGGAGGCCCAGGTGGTAGTCAGCGGACGGCTGAAGTTGTCATAGCCATAGGTGGTGGTGTAGCTCTTGCTTGTGGCCGCCACTGTGATATCGGTGCCGCGCGCCTGCAGGCGGCCCAGGCTGTCATATACATAGCCTTGCACGAAGCTGCCATCGGCCGTGAACAGCCCGGTCAGTTTGCCGATAGCATGGGCGCCCTGGTCGTATTCCCAGGTGGCGGCTTCGACCTGCTGTTCGCCCTGATAATCCAGGCGGGCGGTCAAACGCCCTAGCGCATCGTAATCCTGCTGCGTGCGCACCCCTGGCGCCGTCACCTCGCGCACCCGACCGAAGGCGTCGAACCGGTAGGTCATTCGCCCCGCGTTGGGGTCATGCTGGGTGATGCGATTCCCGGCCAGGTCGTAGGTCATGACGATGGCGGTGCGCGGGTCGTTATTGACCTCGGTGCGTAGCAGGTTGCCGGCGCCGTCGTACTGGTAAGCGATGCTGACCGCCTGGGCGCTGTTGGCGGCATTGGTGCTGAGTAGCAGGCGGCCGGCGGCGTCATGCTCACGGACCTCGAGCTGGTTCTGACTCTGGCCTTCCCGGTTGAACTGACGCGCCTTGCTCAGCATCGTACCGCCACCGCTACGGGCTGCAAAGGTGCTGGTTATCAGCGCCCCACTCGGGGCCTCCACCTGGAGCAGCCGATCCAGGTCGTCGTAGCGATACAGGCTGGCCAATGCGCTAGAACCGGCACTATAGGGCAGGGTCTCCCGGGTCAGGCGACCGAGGGCGTCGTATTGCCGGTCGACATAGGTGTCGCCCCCTGCGAAACCCTGCCGGACTTCCCGCAGCGTGCGGCCCAGGCTGTCATAGTGCACACGTTGCGCAGGTGCGCCCTGGGTCTGGGTGCTGACGCGGAAGCGCTCATTGAGCAGGCAGACCGAGCTACAGCTATTGTACTCGGTCACCTGCAGGCTGCCGTCGGGGTTGCTCTGGGTCAGCCGCCGACCAAAACCGTCGTAGCTCGCGCGCGTGATCAAGCCGTTGGCATCGGTGCTGCTCAGCACCTGGCCGCTGCCCGCGTCATAATTGCGCAGGACTCCATGGCCCAAGGCGTTGACCAACCGACGCGGAAAGCGCTGGTTCTGGTAATCCTCGGCTCGCTGGGTTTGGCTGCCGGCATTGGCGGTGCTGGTGATGATGCTGCTCGGATTGCCTTGGGCATCGTAGCTATAGGCGATGGTCTGCTGCAGCTCGGCATTGCCGGCAAACCGCACTTCGCTGGCGACCGCCAGTGTGCCTAGCTGCGAGGTGCGCTGCGTGACGCTGGTCTGCGCCGGCGCGCCAGCCGCCTCCAGGGTGCGCTCCTCCCGTGTGACGAAGCCCAACAACCAACTGTCCAGCTGATGCTGATACTGGCGGGTCAACTGGCTACGCTCGACCCAGGCGCCGGCGAGGTTGGGACGGGTTTCCGTGCTTTGCGAGAGGACGCTGCCGGTGTCAGGGTCGTAATCGAAACCCTCGACCACGGCTTTCACCGCCGCGCCATCCAGTTCGAACTGTTCGTGGGTGCTGCTTTTGGTTGCGACGAAATGCGTCTTGTAGTCGTTCTGCGCCACGCTCAGGTAGTCCAGGGTTCGCCGCGAGAGCAGATTGCCTTTGATCTCGAGGCGCTCCTCAACCAAGGCGCCCGTCAGTGGGAATTGCTGTTTGAAGGTGCGTGTCAGCACCCGCTGGCGCGCGGGCTCCTTGGTGATCTGGCTGGCGAAGCCCAGGAAGCCACGGCCCAGCAGGTTCACCTGGGCATCCCGGTACTCGTAAAGGGTTTCATTGAGGCCACCCAGGCCATCACTGCGCTTCAGGCTGCTGACCAGGTCCCGCGGGCCGCGCCAGTTCATCTGCGGGAAGGCCACGCTGGCGCCACCTTGATA
>DATDTH010000561.1:0-9857 GCA_035290985.1 Pseudomonas sp.
AGACCTGCCGGGCGGTGATCGACAGCCGCGAACAGCTGGTGGCCGAGTTGAACGCCCTGGGGTTCGAGGTGCTGCCCTCGGCCGCCAACTTCGTCTTCGCCCGCCATCCCGGGCGCGATGCGGCGGCCATCGCGGCGGCGCTGCGCGAGCAGGGCGTCATAGTGCGGCACTTCAGCCAGGCGCGCATCGCCCAGTTCCTGCGCATCAGCATAGGGACGCCGGCGCAGAACCAGGCGTTGCTGGACGCCTTGCGCAGCCTCTGAGCCGCGCATCCATAAAAAAGGCCGGACACGCCATTGAGCGTCCCGGCCTTTTTTACTGTGCAGCGTTCGAGTCGTAGGTCGGGTTAGCGCAGCGTAACCCGACACCCTGCTGCGACACGCTATCCCTGTCATGTCGGGTTACGCCCTACGGGCTAACCTGACCTACGTTCTGTCAATCCTCTCTTTTTCGCGATAATGCGAAGAGCCAAAGATAAGGGGAAAATGTCCTGGTTTTTATTCCTTATGGGCCTGGCCAAGAAAGGTCAGCGAGCTGAACAGCCCGCGCTCGCTGATATCCTTGTCGTGCTCGACTGGCAGGTACAGCTCGGCCGCGATGATGTTCAGGCCCTCGTTGCGCACCTGTACCTGGGCGCGACCCTGGGCATCGGTTTCGGCACTGATGGTATGAGGGGCGCCGCGGTAGTCACCGATCAGCTTGACCCCGGCGACCGGTTTGCCGTCGGCCAACACCCGTACTGGCAGCGACTTGCCCACGCCAACCTGGAGCGGGTCCACTTCCGGCACTATGACCAGTTTCAACTGCTCCAGGCTGGGCAGCTTGGCGCCTTCCTGGTAGATCGCCAGGCTGTACTTGTAAGTGTGCAGCGAATGCACCGAGTTCGGCACCTGGGAGCGGCCCTGGTTGATCCATTGCTTGTCCGGGGTCTGCGACCAGGCACCGTTATCGAGGGCGACCGTCAGCACGGCCGGGGGGCTGAGCGGTTGCAGGCGGGCCTGATCGTCCAGGCGCTGCACGGTCACCGGGATCATCTTGCCGGCCAGGTCATAGGCCCAGCTGCCGCTGACCTTGGCCGCTTGGTAGGCGTCATCCGCGGCGCCATGGCCGTAGATGACCTCGACACTGCCGCGGCGTTGTTCGGTCCACAGGCCGTGGGCCTGGGCTTGGCTGGTCAGCAGGGCGGCGCACAGGCCGCAGAGCAGGAGAGGGGGGTAGCGGCGCATGGTTGGATATCCTTGGGGTTAAAGGTCGAGGGTCAGGCTGAGGCTTAAATTGCGCGGTTCGCCCGGCAGTACCCAGGTACTGTTGTAGGCGCGCTCGTAATATTTGCGGTCGAACAGGTTGTTCAGGTTCAGGCCGACCCTCAGTTGCTCGCTGGCTTGATAGTGGGCCAGCACGTCCAGGGTGGCGTAGGCCGGCAATTCGAACTCCGTGCCCGCCTGGCCCGTGCGGTCGCCCACATAGTTCGCTGACGCGCCTATGTCCGAGCCTTTTAGTCGGCCGTTCCGGAATTCGTAGACGCCCATCAGGCTGCCGCTGTGGCGGGGAATGCCGAGCAGACGGCTGCCCTCGGCCAGGCTGTTGTCCTGGGTCACCTTGGCATCGATATAGGCATAGGCGCCTATCACTCGGATGGCGTCGCTGAGCTGGCCGCTGAACTGCAGATCCAGGCCCTGGCTACGGGCCTCGCCGGCGGCGATGCTTTCTCCTGGCGTGCGTGGGTCGGCGGTCAGCACGTTCTGTTTGTCGATCTGGAACAGGGCGAGGGTGGCGCCCAGGCGGCTGTCGAACAGGTCGAGCTTGAGCCCGGTTTCATAGCCGAGGCCTTCTTCGGGGTCGAACAGCTGGCCCTGGCCGCCTATGCCGTTGGGCTTGAACGAAGTCGAGGCGTTGGCGAACAGGCCGACCTCCGGGGTCAGTTGATAGAGCAGGCCGGCCCTCGGTGTGGCGACGTCATTCTCCTGTTGATTACTCACGCCCGTGCCGCGGTTCAATGCGCGCCGTTCGAGATGTTCGAGGCGTACCCCGACCAGTCCGCGCAGGCGTTCGGTAAAGGTGATCTGGTCCTGCAGGTTGAGGGCATGGCTTTCGCTGTGTTCGAAGAAATCGTTCTTGCTGGCGAGGGCCGGTTTATCCTGGCCATAAACCGGGTGATAAATATCCAGGCCGTACCCGAGGGAGGTGAGGCTCTGGGGGTACTTCTGGCTGTTGCGGTAGTTTTCGTACTCCAGGCCCATCAAGCTCTGGTGCTGTAAACCGGCCAGTTCGAAGTGACCATGCAACTCGGCCTGGGTGCTGCTGTTGTTCCATTCGAAATCACGCTGGCGATAGAAACGGGTGACCCCGGTGCCGATCAGGCGCGAGGTTTCCGAGCTGTTGCCCCGCAGGGTGCCCTGGGCATAGTGGTTGGCCAGGCGCAGTTTCCAGTCATCGTTCAGGTAATGTTCGAGGCTGAGCTGGAGCATCTGATTGTCGTTGCGGATATCGCCGTCGTTGGGCTCGCCCAGGTAGGTGGAGCGCTGCACCGAGCCGAGTTGGCCATTCACCGCCGGAATGCCGCGGTCGAACAGCGACTCGGTGCGGGAGAACTCACTCTCCAGCAGCAGCCGGGTGTCGGTGTCGAGCTGCCAGCTGAGCGAAGGGCTGAGAATCTGACGTTTACTGCCGACCTGGTCGCGAAAGCTCTGGTTGTCCTCGACGGCCAGATTGACGCGCGAGAGCAGGCTGCCGTCCTCGGTCAGTGGGGTATTGAGGTCCAGGCTGCCGCGGTAGCGGTCCCAACTGCCGGCACTGACCTTGAGCTGGCTAAAGGCCTCGGCCTGAGGCTTCTTGCTGACGATATTGATCATGCCGCCGGGGTCGCCGCGTCCGTACAGGCTGGCGGCGGGGCCCTTGAGCACTTCGATGCGCTCGATGCCGGAGGCGTCCGGCGAGCTGTAGCTGCCCCGGTTGATGGCGAAGCCGTTCTTGTAGAGCTCGCCTGTGGTGAAGCCGCGTACGCTGTAGTTCAGAAAAGTCAGCCCGCCGAAGTTGTTCTGCCGAGACACGCCGCCTGCAAAGTCCAGGGCGCGGTCGATGCGGGTGGTATTGAGGTCTTCGAATACCTGGGCGGGGACCACGGCAATGCTCTGGGGCGTGTCGCGAATGTCCGTGTCGGTCTTGGTCGCGCTGCTCGATCGGGTGGCGCGATAACCGCTTATGGGACCGTCGGCGGTCTCCGCGTGGGCGGTTACGCTGCTGTCTTCCAGTTGAATGACGGAGGTGGCGGCGAAGGCGGGTAGGCCAGGCCAGGCGAGCGGCAGGCTGGCGAAGAGGACGAAGGGCAGGCGCACGGGGTCGATACTCAGTTAGATATGTAATAACATAACATATTAAATGAGATAAATTATCAAGCCCCATGGGTGACTATGGGGCTGCTGCTCTATTTAGTTTTCTGGATTTGGCGGGGTACTGGTAGGCGGGCGCAGCCCGACCTCGGCGGTCAGGGACAGGCTCTTGCCGTCGCGCAGGATTTCGATGGCGATCTTTTCGCCGGGTTTTTCCCGGGCCACCTGGTTCATCGAGCGGCGGCCGTCATTGGCCGGTTCGCCGGCGATGCTGAGAATCAGATCGCCGGGTTGCAGGCCGGCCTTCTGCGCCGGACCGTTACGGTAGATGCCGGCGACTATGATACCGGGCCGTCCCTCCAGGCCGAAGGACTCGGCTAATTCGGGGGTCAGGGGCTGCACCTCGATGCCCAGCCAGCCGCGGATGACCTGGCCGTTTTCGATAATGGCCTTCATTACTTCCAGGGCCAGTTTGGTCGGAATGGCGAACCCTATGCCCTGGGAACCGCCGGATTTGGAAAAGATCGCGGTATTGATGCCGGTCAGATTGCCGTGGGCATCCACCAGGGCACCGCCCGAGTTGCCCGGGTTGATCGCCGCATCGGTCTGAATGAAGTCCTCATAAGTGTTCAAACCCAGCTGGTTGCGACCGGTGGCGCTGATGATGCCCATGGTGACGGTTTGGCCGACACCGAAGGGGTTGCCTATGGCGAGGGCCACATCGCCGATATTGATCTTGTCCGAGGCGGCAAGGGTGATCGCCGGCAGGTCCGGAAGGTCGATCTTCAGCACCGCCAGATCGGTTTCCGGGTCGCTGCCGATGATCCGTGCCAGGGTCTCGCGGCCATCCTTGAGCGCCACCACTATCTGGTCCGCACCGGCGGTGACGTGGTTGTTGGTCAGCAGGTAACCTTCGGTGCTCATGATCACGGCCGAGCCCAGGCTGGACTCCATGCGCCGTTGTTTGGGCAGGTTGTCGCCGAAGAAACGCCGGAACATCGGGTCTTCGAACAGCGGGTGGGTCGGCTTGCTGACGAACTTGGTGGTGTAGAGGTTGGCCACCGCTGGCGCCGCGCTGCTGACCGCGTCGGCGTAGGACACCGGGCCCTGCTGGGCCATGCCATAGCCCGGCG
Source organism: Pseudomonas sp. (assembly GCA_035290985.1). GTDB lineage: Bacteria > Pseudomonadota > Gammaproteobacteria > Pseudomonadales > Pseudomonadaceae > Aquipseudomonas. The sequence goes on from DATDTH010000561.1 coordinate 4,463, forward strand.
CCTGCTGCACACGCACCGCCTGCTCCGGCAGGCCGACCCATTGCGGATAATATTGCATGATCAGCAGTGCTAGCAGCACGCCGGCCAGCAGGGGCCAGCCAAAATAACGCAAGGCCTTGAACATCGGGTCGATCCTGAGGGTTGCGGAGGCCGGGGGTGGCCCTTAAGGTGCGCCATTATACGAGGCCGCCTGGAATAAGGGAGCCGTCTGCAACAGCTTGATAACAAGCATTGGGGCGCTGTGTTAGGCGCCGTTAGGCGGCGTCAGCCGTGAGAGTGCGCCTGGCCGGTGCTCGCCGGCTAGTTCAACGGATCGATAAGGAGTCTTTATGGCCATTGCGCTGACCACCCTGGTGGCGGAAGCCGACCATTACCTGAATGCGGCGCGTATCGCCGATTATTGCCCCAATGGCCTGCAGGTCGAGGGTCGGCCCCAGGTGCGGCGCATCGTCAGCGGCGTGACCGCCAGCCAGGCCTTGCTGGATGCGGCAGTCGAGGCCGAGGCCGATGTGCTGCTGGTGCACCACGGTTACTTCTGGAAGGGGGAGAACCCCTGTGTCACCGGGATGAAGCAGCGCCGGCTGAAGACCCTGCTCAGCCAGGATATCAGCCTGCTGGCCTATCACCTGCCGCTGGACCTGCACCCGGACGTGGGCAACAACGTGCAACTGGCCCGCGAACTGGAGATCCTCGTCGAGGGTCCGCTGGAACCGGACAATCCGCGTACCGTGGGCCTGGTCGGGACCCTGGTCGAACCCATGACTCCGCGGGACTTCGCCCAGCGGGTGGCCCGGGTGCTGGGGCGTGAACCCCTGCTGGTGGAGGGGCCGGAGATGATCCGGCGGGTCGGCTGGTGCACCGGCGGCGGCCAGGGCTATATCGATCAGGCCATTGCCGCGGACGTCGACCTCTACCTGACCGGCGAGGCGTCCGAGCAGACGGTCCACAGCGCGCGCGAGAACGGCATCAGCTTTATCGCCGCCGGCCACCATGCCACCGAGCGCTACGGGGTGCGGGCGCTGGGGGATTACCTGGCGCGCCATTTCGCCCTGGAACACTTGTTTATCGACTGTCCCAACCCCGTTTAAGCGGCATATAACTAGAACGTTTAGGTCTAACCCGTCGCCTGAATAGAAGCGAGTGCTGTGCTAAAGTGCGCCCCTCGTCCACGGCCCGCAGGCCGTCCACAAGCCCTTCCGTGAGTAGCCATGCTCGACAAACTGACGCATCTGAAACAGCTGGAGGCGGAAAGCATCCACATCATCCGCGAGGTCGCCGCCGAGTTCGATAACCCGGTGATGCTCTACTCCATCGGTAAAGATTCCGCCGTGATGCTGCACCTGGCACGCAAGGCGTTTTTCCCTGGCAAGCTGCCCTTTCCGGTGATGCACGTCGACACCCGGTGGAAGTTCCAGGAGATGTACAGCTTCCGCGACAAGATGGTCGCCGAGCTGGGTCTGGACCTGATCACCCATGTCAATCCGGATGGTGTGGCCCAGGGTATCAACCCCTTCACCCACGGCAGCGCCAAGCACACCGACATCATGAAGACCGAGGGCCTGAAGCAGGCCCTGGACAAGTACGGTTTCGATGCGGCCTTCGGCGGCGCCCGCCGCGACGAAGAGAAGTCCCGGGCCAAGGAACGCGTTTATTCCTTCCGCGACAGCAAGCACCGTTGGGACCCGAAGAATCAGCGCCCTGAGCTGTGGAACGTCTACAACGGCAAGGTCAATAAAGGCGAGTCGATTCGGGTGTTCCCGCTGTCGAACTGGACCGAGCTGGATATCTGGCAATACATCTACCTGGAAGGTATCCCGATCGTGCCGCTGTACTTCGCCGCCGAACGCGACGTGATCGAGAAGAACGGCACCCTGATCATGATCGACGACGAGCGCATCCTCGAGCACCTGAGCGACGAGGACAAGGCGCGCATCGTCAAGAAGAAAGTACGCTTCCGTACCCTGGGCTGCTACCCGCTGACCGGCGCGGTGGAGTCCGAGGCCACCACCTTGACCGACATCATTCAAGAAATGCTGCTGACCCGGACCTCCGAGCGCCAAGGTCGTGTGATCGACCACGACGGTGCCGGTTCGATGGAAGACAAGAAGCGTCAGGGGTATTTCTAAACTGCAGCTACAAGCGATAAGCAAATAAGCTGCAAGCGACAAGCAGCAAGCAGCCAGCAGGCAACAAGCTGCAAGCGGCGGAGGTTTTCGAAATGGATTTCGAAAGACTCGACGTTTGGCAAAGGTCCAAACGTTTGGCGGTTGAGGTGTACAGGAAGATGGCTGGGTGTCGCGATCTGGGGTTCAAGTACCAGATCACTCGCTCGGCGCTCTCTGTGCCGAGCAATATCGCCGAAGGTATGGAGCACGGCAGCTCGAAGGAGAAATGCCGGTTCCTTTGGATTGCCAAGGGTTCCTGTGCAGAGTTGCGAACCCAGATATTGATTGGCTCTGAGGTTGGCTATGTCGCAGAGCCGCTTGCCGTGTATTGGATAACTGAGACCCGCGAGCTGTCGAGTATGTTGAGCGGGTTGATCAAAAAAATTTCTGACTAGTTGTACGCTGACAAGCTTGCCGCTTGAAGCATACAGCTTGGAGCTTGAATGCAATGAGTCATCAATCCGATCTGATCAGCGAAGACATCCAGGCCTACCTGGCGCAGCATGAGCGCAAGGAACTGTTGCGCTTTCTCACCTGCGGCAATGTCGACGACGGCAAGAGCACCCTGATCGGGCGCCTGCTGCACGACTCCAAGATGATCTACGAAGACCATCTGGAAGCCATTACCCGCGACTCGAAGAAGGTCGGTACCACCGGTGACGACATCGACCTGGCGCTGCTGGTCGATGGCCTGCAGGCCGAGCGCGAGCAGGGCATCACCATCGATGTGGCCTACCGCTATTTCTCCACCGCCAAGCGCAAGTTCATCATCGCCGACACCCCCGGCCATGAGCAGTACACGCGCAACATGGCCACCGGCGCGTCCACCTGCGACCTGGCGATCATCCTGATCGATGCCCGCTACGGCGTGCAGACCCAGACCAAGCGTCACAGCTTCATCGCCTCGCTGCTGGGCATCAAGCACATAGTGGTCGCCATCAACAAGATGGACCTCAAGGGCTTCGATGAGGCGGTGTTCGAGCAGATCAAGGCCGATTACCTGGCGTTCGCCGACGGCATCGCGTTGAAGCCGAGCTCGCTGCATTTCGTGCCCATGTCGGCCCTCAAGGGCGACAACGTGGTGAACCGTAGCGAGCGTTCGCCCTGGTATAGCGGCCAGTCGCTGATGGAAATCCTCGAGACCGTGGAAGTCGCCGGTGATCGTAACTTCACCGACCTGCGTTTCACGGTGCAGTACGTCAACCGCCCGAACCTGAATTTCCGCGGTTTCGCCGGCACCCTGGCCAGCGGCATCGTGCACAAGGGCGACGAAATCATCGTCCTGCCGTCGGGCAAGGGCAGCAAGGTCAAGTCGATCGTCACCTTTGACGGCGAACTGGAGCAGGCCGGCCCCGGCCAGGCCGTGACCCTGACCCTGGAAGACGAGATCGATGTATCCCGTGGCGATCTGTTGGTCCATGCCGACAACCAGCCGCTGGTGACCGACAGCTTCGAAGCCATGCTGGTGTGGATGGCCGAAGAGCCGATGCTGCCGGGCAAGAAGTACGACATCAAGCGCGCCACCAGTTATGTACCGGGCTCGATCACCAGCATCCTCAACCGGGTCGATGTGAACACCCTGGAAGAAGGCCCGGCCAGTGCCCTGCAGTTGAACGAGATCGGCAAGGTCAAGCTGGCGCTGGACGCCCCCATTGCCCTCGACGGTTATGCGAGCAACCGCACCACCGGCGCCTTTATCGTCGTCGATCGCCTGACCAATGGTACTGTCGGCGCCGGCATGATAATCGCGGCACCAGTGGGTGGGCAGGGCAGCGACGGCCATCACGGCAAGCTGGCCCATGTCTCGGTCGAGGAGCGCGCCGCGCGTTTCGGCCAGCAACCGGCCACCGTGCTGTTCAGCGGCCTGTCCGGCGCCGGCAAGAGCACCTTGGCCTATGCCGTGGAGCGCAAGTTGTTCGACCTGGGTCGGGCGGTCTACGTGCTGGACGGCCAGAACCTGCGCCATGACCTGAACAAGGGCCTACCCCAGGACCGTGCCGGGCGTACCGAGAACTGGCGTCGCGCCGCCCATGTGGCGCGCCAGTTCAACGAAGCCGGCCTGCTGACCCTGGCGGCGTTCGTCGCCCCGGATGCCGAAGGACGCGAGCAGGCCAAGGCATTGATCGGCGCCCAGCGCCTGATCACCGTCTATGTGCAGGCCTCGCCCCAGGTCTGCGCCGAGCGCGATCCCCAGGGCCTGTATGCCGCCGGTGGCGACAATATCCCCGGTGACTCCTTCCCCTACGACGTGCCGCTGAACGCCGACCTGGTGCTCGATACCCAGAGTCTGTCGGTGGAAGAGGGCGTCAGGCAGGTATTGGAGCTGCTGCGGGCCCGCGGCGCGATCTAACCGGCTGTTGAAATGAAAAAGCCCCGCCTGTCAGGCGGGGCTTTTTTCTGCTTTGGCGGGTTACGCGGCGCGGGAAGTTCGGCGTGGCTTGACAGGTTGGCTGTCTGCGCCGCTAACCCACCCTACGCGAACGTGCCTGCATTTGGTAGGGAGGGTGGGGCCGCCTAGGTGCAACCCGCGCCTCTGTTACTTCTTCAGGCCGAAGGTCGCATCCAGGGTGCCTGGGGCGTCGGTGGTCTTCGGTGCGTAGTCCTTGGGTGCTTCGTTGCTCTTCGGCGGTGTCAGGCGTTCGCGCGGACCGGTCGGCTCGTCGCTGTGCAGGGTGGCGAGCAGGCGTTGGCGGGTCTGTTCATCCAGGGCCAGGCGATTGGCGCCATCGGACAGGTGTTCCTGGACCTCCTGGTAGCTCTGGGTGAGCTTGCGCACCAGGCTGGCGGTGGTGTTGAAGTGGGTGACCACTTCGCGCTGGTAGCTGTCGAAACGTTCCTGCATGTCGTCCAGCTGACGCTGGGTGCGACTGGGGGCGGCGCTGGGCACCAGGCGGGCCACCAGAAAACCGATGGCGGTACCGGCCAGCAAGGCCAGGGCCGGGAGTAACCAGGCTGTAAGCGTCTGTTCCACGAATCCTTCCTCTCTATACGGCTTTGCTTTACGTTAACGGCTCGAACCTGTGCTGTATACCGCAATGCAATGCAAACGTTTGCGGTGGTGTGTGAATGGCGCAGGCTGTCAGCTAGACGAGTCGACCCACTGCGAGGTCACGGAGTTCCCTGTTGCTCACCCGCGAAACCCCTCTGATGATTGCCGGCCCCAGCGGCCAACTCGAAGCCCTGTGGCTGGATACCCCCGATGCCCGTGGTGTGGCGCTGATCTGCCACCC
>DATDTH010000562.1:0-5052 GCA_035290985.1 Pseudomonas sp.
CGTCACCCCCCTGCTGTCCCAGGGCCTGGGGCAGTTCAACAACTACACCCTGGCCCCCGTACTGCTGCTGGTGTTCTTCCTGATCGGCGTGCTCGCCGACCGCAATTGAGCCGGACGGTCGGGGACGCCCAGATGCGCGATATTGCGCCGGCCACGGCTTTAGCCGCGGTGCGCTGAGCGCACCCTACGGGCCCGCGTTCTGCCCGGGGCATCGGCAGAAGCTATAAAAAAACCGCCCCGAGGGGCGGTTTTTTGTGGAGCCGATTAGCTTCAGTTGCCGTCTCGGCGCAGGGCCTGGGCGGTAAAGTCGGTTGGTCCGAGTTTCACGTTGAAATCGTACGCCGGCTCGTTGTTGTCCATGCCGTCGACGAAGTAGCGCTCACCGGCGAGGTCGTAATAGGTATCCAGGGTACTGCTGAATGCTGGCACATCGTAATAGCTGATGGGGTGGGCCTCTTGCAGCCCGCTCAACTTGCCGGCCTTGTCGTACAGGTCGATGGCCAGGATCTGCCAGCTGTCCTCATCCAGGTAGAAACGGCGCTTGGCATGGTGGGTGAAGCCCTTGCGCAGGGTCGCTTCCACCACCCAGACCCGGTGCAGCTCATAACGCAGCAGTTCGGGATTGATGAATTTATCCTTCAGGATGGTCTCGTAAGCAATGCCTTTCTGGTGCACCGGGTAGCTGTTATAGGGCACCAGCATTTCCTGCTTGCCGACCAGCGTCCAGTCGTACCAGTCCGGCGCCCCGTTGTAGCCATCGGTCATGTCGGAGGTGATCATCCCGTTGGTATCGGGCGACACGGCATTGTGGGCCAGTTGTGGCAGACGCCGCACCCGACGCTCGCCTTTGTTGAAGCGCCAGGCCTTGCGAATCGCCAGCACCTGGTCGAGGGTTTCCTGCACCACCAGGGCCGAGCCCGCCAGCTTGGACGGCGCCGTCACCTTGTATTTGTAATAGAACAGGGTGTTATTCAGGTCCTTGGGAGTGACCCCTTCGCGGCCATAGAGAAAATAGACGTCACGCTCCAGCTTGAGCGGCGTGTAGCTACCGTTGGCCAGCACCGCGGCCTGGTTGGTGACCGCCCGTACCTGATCGCCGCGATAACGCATTACATGGTTCCAGATCGCTTCCTGGCCGGTTTGCGGTATCGGGAAGGGAATACCGGCGGAAACGCCCTCGACGCCGTTGCCACCGGAAATCAACATGGCGTTCTGGGCATTAGCGCGGGTGGCGTCGTAGATGCGTTGTGGCAGCGCGGCGCTGCGGCGGGTGGGGAAGACCCGTAGATGAAACTCCGGGTACTGCTCCAGCAAGGCTTTCAAGCCCGCCGGCACCTGGGCCTGGTACTGGGCCAGGTTCTTGCTGTTGACCACATATTGCACCGCGTCGCCGGCGTAGGGGTCGAGGTGTTGCATACCGACCGTATAACCGGCCGGCGCCGTGCTCACACCACCGGTCCAGGCCGGGATGGTGCCGGCAGCATTGCCGGCACGCTCGGCACCCAGGGGGGTAAGGTCCTGATCGAGGCGGGCCGCCTGGGCCGGATCGACCTTGGCCTGGGCGGGCAGTGCAACAAGAGTCAGCAGCACAAATGCAAAGGGTTTCAAGACGGCAATCTCCTTGCGGCACGCTTGTACGACGCCGCTTTTTTTATGCTTACAGCCCATCAGGCCGAGCTTTTATCGGTGCTGCAAGGTGAGGTGCGAAGCCATCCTGGCGCGCCGGGTGAGCCCGGTCTGATCGATAGTCCTGGTGGCCGCGAAGCAGGTGAATCAGTCGACACGTTGAAACTTCATATCCCAGACGCCATGCCCGAGGCGCTCGCCGCGGCGCTCGAACTTGGTGCTCGGGCGCTCCGCGGGCCGCGGCACGCAGCGGCCATCGGCGGCCAGATTGACATAACCGGGCGCCACTGCCATGACCTCCAGCATGTGTTCAGCATAGGCCTCCCAGTCCGTGGCCATGTGCAACACACCGCCTACTTTCAATTTTTCCCGAACCAACTGGACGAACGTCGGCTGTACCAACCGCCGCTTGTGATGCTTGGACTTGTGCCAGGGGTCCGGAAAGAACAGTAGCAGGCGATCCAGACTGGCGTCGGCTACGCAGTTGCGCAATACCTCCATCGCATCGCAGGGGTAAACCCGCACGTTCGTCAGCTGCTGCGTCAGCAAGCCGTTGAGCAAGGCGCCCACACCCGGGCGGTGCACCTCGACGCCGATAAAGTCCTGCTCCGGCGCGGCCGCGGCCATCTCCAGCAGCGAATGGCCCATGCCGAAGCCGATTTCCAAGGTACGCGGCGCCTGGCGACCGAATACTGCATCGAAGTCCGGGGCACCCGCTTCCAGGGTCAAGCCGAACCGTGGCAACCCCTGTTCCAGCCCACGTTGCTGGCCATCGGTCATGCGGCCCGCGCGCATCACGAAACTCTTGATTTCGCGATGATGGCTCTTGTCCTCGGCCGGGGCCGCCGGTTCTTGCGATTCGATCATGGAAACGACTCTTTATGCGGAGGGTCGAGATACGGAGGGTACAACGCTCAGCGGATCAGCCCATCCAGGGGCGACGAGGCGCTGGCGTAGAGTTTCTTCGGCATGCGGCCGGCCAGGTAGGCCAGGCGCCCCGCTATTATCGCGTGCTTCATCGCCTCGGCCATCAGCAGCGGGTTCCGCGCATGGGCGATGGCGCTGTTCATCAGCACCGCCTCGCAGCCCAGCTCCATGGCGATGGTGGCATCGGAGGCGGTGCCCACGCCGGCATCCACCAGCACCGGAACCTTGGCCTCTTCGAGGATGATCCGCAGGTTGTAGGGGTTGCAGATGCCCAGTCCGGTGCCGATCAGGCCGGCCAGGGGCATCACCGCGATACAGCCCATTTCGGCCAGTTGGCGGGCGATGATCGGGTCGTCGCTGGTGTAGACCATGACGTCGAAACCATCCTTGACCAGTACTTCGGCGGCCTTGAGGGTCTCGATCACATTGGGGAACAGGGTCTTCTGGTCTGCCAGCACTTCCAGCTTGACCAGCTTGTGCCCGTCCAGCAGTTCGCGGGCCAGGCGGCAGGTGCGCACGGCCTCCTCGGCGTCGTAGCAGCCGGCGGTATTCGGCAAGATGGTGTAGCGTGCCGGGTCGATCACATCGAGCAGGTTCGGCTCATCGGGGTTCTGGCCGATATTGGTGCGACGCACCGCGACCGTGACTATCTCGGCCCCGGAGGCTTCGATGGCCAGGCGGGTCTGTTCAAGGTCCTGGTACTTGCCGGTACCGACCAGCAGCCGCGACTGATAGGTACGGCCGGCCAGGGTAAAGGGCTTGTCGCTGATTTGACTCATCGGAACATCCTCGGATTAACCGCCACCAATGGCGTGCACCACTTCGACCTGATCCCCTTCGCGCAGCACGGTGGTGGCGTGCTGGCTGCGCGGCACTATCTCGCGGTTGAGTTCGACCGCCACCCGGCGACCGATCAGGTCCAGACCGGCCAGCACCTGGGCGACCGTCTGGCCCGTGGGCAGCTCGAAGGGTTCGCCGTTCAACTGAATCTGCATGACGGAGCGGTCACAACTGGAGAGGGGCGGGCATTCTAGCCCGATCCCCGTCCATGACCAAGGCGCAGGCACGCCATTCGTCTCCGAGTTGACGTGGAAGTCAGGTTATAAGCGCCCGCCTAGGTGGGGCCGCCTAGGCCTGAATCCGCCAGGCGGCCAGGGCCAGGCAGGCCCAGCCACCGAGAAACGCCAGGCCACCGAAGGGCGTGATGATGCCGAGCCGGCCGATGCCGGTCAGGGTCAAGAGGTAGAGGCTGCCGGAAAACAGCAGGATGCCCAGGGTGAACAGGCCGCCTGCCACGGGCAGCAGGCGCCCGGACAGGTGCGGCGCCAGCAGGGCCAGCGCCAGCAGCGCCAAGGCATGGACCATCTGGTAGTGCACGCCGGTCTGGAAGACCGCCAGGTACTCGGCGGACAGCCGCTGTTTCAGGGCATGGGCGGCGAAGGCGCCGAGGGCCACGCCGGTAAAACCGAAGAAGGCCGCCAGCAGAACGAACAGACGCAGCATCACAGGCACCTCACAGGCAGCCAACGGGGGCGTCCATCATGCCTCGCCATGCGAGACGCAGCAAAGCAGGTCATGAAACCAGTGGCGGAAATCGGACCGGCACAGGTCGGTCACAGACACTCCGGGCCCCGCTTGCGGCCCTAGAGTGGTGCGCTCCCCCGCACCCACTCTCGAGGAACCGCCATGCAGCCCATTACCGTACTGCGCGACACCCAACCGACCCCCGTGCTCGATGCCTGCAAGTGGACCCGGATCGCCGGCGAGCCGCACACCGTAAATCTGAATGCCTACACCTCCGAAGACGGCAAGAAAATCATGGGCACCTGGATCTGCACCCCGGGTACCTGGGAAGTCAACTACGACCGCTGGGAGTACTGCCACGTCCAGGAGGGCTACTGCATCATCACCCCGGAAGGCAAGGCACCCATTCACCTGCGGGCCGGCGACATCTTCATAGTCGAAGCGGGCATGCGCGGCACCTGGCAGGTGGTGGAAACACTCCGGAAATACTTCGTCTTCGCCTGATTGCTCACAATGGGGGCTGCGTCCTCCCGGATTACGCTGCGCTTATCCGGGCGACCAGGTAACGGACTTCGCTGACCACGCCAAGCCGGGCCTGGTTATACTGCGGCCTCACTCGCCAGCCCAGGCCTTCCATGTTGCGCACCCTGTTCCGCCGCCTGCTCAAAGCCCTGCTCTGGTTCGCCGCCGGCAGTGCCGTGCTGGTGCTGATCCTGCGCTGGGTGCCGCTGCCCGGCAGCGCCCTGATGGTCGAGCGCAAGCTGGAATCCTGGATCGACGGCAAGCCCATCGACCTGAAGCACAGTTGGCGCCCCTGGAAGGAACTGCCGGACGACCTGAAGATCGCGGTGATCGCCGCCGAAGACCAGAAATTCGCCGACCACTGGGGTTTCGATGTCCAGGCCATCCAGGCCGCCCTGGCCCACAACGGCCGGGGCGGTTCGCTGCGCGGCGCCAGCACCCTGAGCCAGCAGG
>DATDTH010000563.1:0-3161 GCA_035290985.1 Pseudomonas sp.
TGATGCGCATCGGGAGGAGAATATTCGGCGTGTAGCTGAGGTGGCGGGTCTGTTTGTGGATGCCGGGCTGATTGTAATCACTGCATTTATTTCTCCGTTTCGACGCGACCGGGGTCTCGCACGGGCGGTAATCGGTGACGACGCTTTTATCGAAGTGTTCATCGATACGCCGCTGACCGAATGTGAGCGGCGGGACCCTAAGGGCCTCTATGGCAAGGCGCGTGCGGGCCTGATCAAAAATTTCACGGGCATCGACTCCGTCTATGAACCACCGAGTGATCCGCAGATCAGGATCGACACCTTGAAGGATGATTTGCAGACGATAGTGCAGCAGATCATGGCGTACCTGGATAGCAGGTCAGATACATAGAGGGCTCGCCCCTGGCGGCATAGGTATTGCCGAGATTTGGCCTGGCCATCGGGGCCGCGGAGGCTATGGTCTCCGCGTACCCGCGGGTATTCCGAGTGCGTGGCCCCGCCTTCCACCGCCGCGGCTAGGCCAGCAGCGCCACCGATTTGATCTGCGCCCACAGGCGCTGGCCGACATGCAGGCCGAGCTGGTCGCGGGAGTAGCGGGTGATGCGGGCCAGCAGCGGGGTGCCGTCCATTTCCAGGCGAATCAGCACATGGGCCGCGTTCTGCGCGGGGGTTTCGGCGGTGACTGTCACCGGCAACAGATTCAGGATGCTGCTGTGCAGGGGTTTTTCCAGGTTCAGGCTGACGTCCCGGGCCTGGATCTTGAAGCGCATGGCCTTGCCGGTGGTGACCGCCGAATGGGCGACCTGGACGCCCAGGGCGCTGCTGGGAAACCCCAGGCTCAGCAGTTGGTAGGCCGAGTCATAGCCGCTCACCCGACCCTCGACCACCACGCCCGCGTCGTCTTCCAGGGCCATGGGCAGGTCGAGACGGGCCAGGAGTTCGCCAATCGGGCCGCTGGCGAGCACCTTGCCTTCATCCAGCACCACCAAATGGTCGGCCAGGCGGGCGATCTCGTCCGGTGAATGGCTGACATACAGGATCGGGATATCCAGCTCGTCGTGCAGGCGCTCCAGGTAGGGCAGTATCTCGCCCTTGCGCTTGTGGTCGAGGGCGGCCAGGGGCTCGTCCATCAGCAGCAGCTTGGGGCTGGTCAACAACGCCCGGGCGATGCCGACCCGCTGCCGTTCGCCCCCGGACAGGCGGCCCGGCATGCGCTCGAGCAGGTGACCGATGCCCAGCAGGTCCGTGGCCTGCTCCAGCGCCACGCGGCGCTCGCCCGCTTTGATGCGCTGCAAACCGTACTCCAGGTTGCGCCGCACCGAGAGGTGCTCGAACAGGCTGGCTTCCTGGAACACATAGCCCTGGGCCCGACTATGGGCCGGCAGGAAAAGGCCCTTGGCGCTGTCCTGCCAGAGCTCGCCATTGACCCGCAGGTAGCCGTTCTCGGCCCGCTCCAGCCCGGCGATGCAGCGCAGGCAGCTGGTCTTGCCGGAGCCGGAATGGCCGAAGAGCGCGGTCACGCCGCGGCCCGGCAGTTGCAGGTCGACATCCAATGAGAAGCCTGGATAGGCCAGGCGAAAGCGCGCCTGGATCTGCTTATCGGACGTTAGCGGGCTACTGCCCATGGCGTGAAATTCCGTGGTCATGGCGTTCCCCGCGCCGCCGGTTTCATCCGGCCGCTGCTGTGCAGCGCCAACAGCGCGAGGAAGGACAGCACCACCATGCCGCCGGCCAGCCAGTGGGCCTGGGCGTATTCCATCGCTTCGACATGATCGAAGATCTGCACCGAGACGACCCGGGTCTTGTCGGGAATGTTGCCGCCTATCATCAGCACCACGCCGAATTCGCCGACGGTATGGGCAAACCCCAGAATCGAGGCGGTGATGAAACCGGGCTTGGCCAGGGGTAGCACCACGCTGAAGAAGGTGTCCAGGGGGCTCGCGCGCAGGGTGGCCGCGACCTCCAGGGGCCGTTCGCCAATGGCTTCGAAGGCATTCTGCAGCGGTTGCACGACGAAGGGCATCGAGTAGATCACCGAGCCCACCACCAGGCCGGCGAAGCTGAACGGCAGGGTGCCCAGCCCCAGGCTCTGGGTGAGTTGCCCGATAAAGCCCTGGGGCCCCAGGCTCACCAGCAGGTAGAAACCGATCACGGTGGGCGGCAGCACCAATGGCAGGGCCACTATGGCGCCCACTGGGCCCTTCCACCACGAAGCGGTGCGCGCCAGCCACCAGGCGATGGGGGTGCCGATCAGCAGCAACACCAGCGTGGTCAGCGAGGCCAACTGCAGGGTCAACCAGATCGCGGCGAAGTCGGCGCTGGTAAGTGGCATCGCGCAGGCGCTCCCTTCTAGAGTTGGTAGCCGTAGGAGCGGATCACGGCCGTGGCTTTCGGGCCCTTGAGGTAGTCCAGCAGCGCCTGGGCCGCCGGGTTGTCCTTGCCCTTGTCGAGGAGCAGCGCGTCCTGGCGGATCGGATCGTGCAGTTCGCTGGGGACTATCCAGGCCGAGCCGCGGGTGAGCTTGCCGTCCCGGTAGACCTGGGACAAGGCCACGAACCCCAGTTCGGCATTGCCGGTGGAGACGAATTGCAGGGCCTGGGTGATGCTCTGCCCCTCGACGAGCCTGGGCGCCAGGGTCTGGCCCAGCCCCAATTTCTCCAGCACCTGGGTGGCCGCCAGGCCATAGGGCGCGGTTTTCGGGTTGGCGATCGCCAGGTGCGTGAATGCCCCCTGCTTCAGCACCTCGCCCCGGGCATCCACATAGCCCTCCTGGGCCGACCAGAGGGCCAGGGTGCCGACGGCATAAGTGAAGCGCGAACCGGCCAGGCCCTGGCCTTCGCACTCCAGCTTCGCCGGCGTGCTTTCATCCGCGGCGAGCAGGACCTCGAAGGGCGCGCCATGCTTGATCTGGCCATAGAATTGGCCCGTTGCGCCGAAGGCGGCAATCAGTCTGTGCCCGGTGTCCTGCTCGAACTCGCGGGCGATCGCCTGGATGGGCGCGGAGAAGTTGGCGGCCACCGCCACTTGCACCTCCCCGGCCCAGGCGCCGCCCAGGGCAAGGCCGGCGCACAGGGCGACCACGAGGCGGGGCAGAGGGTGAATCATAAAGGGCTCCTTGGGGAGGGCTAGAGCATCTTCAGGAAAGGTCCGACTACCTGTAGGGGCGAATTTATTCGCCAGGC
>DATDTH010000564.1:0-14597 GCA_035290985.1 Pseudomonas sp.
TGCCCTCTCCCCCAGCCCCTCTCCCATAAATGGGCGAGGGGAGCCAAGCGCCATGCTCCGGGGGTGGGGTTGCCCACGTTGAACCGCTATTCCTCAAATCGCCCCGTGCCGTCACGGTCGTGCTCGTAGCGGCGCGTGAGCGAGAACGGCGGCAACCAGGCTTCGCGGCGGGCGGTCCAGCTTTCGTAGGTCGGCATCAGTTGGTCAGGGGCGTCCAGGGATCCCAGGTTCACTTCGATTTCGTCCGCGGTGCGGGCGAAGACCGACGAGCCGCAGCGGGGGCAGAAGTACCGCCCGGCGTAGTCGCCTGTTTCGCCCTCGATAGTCACCGCCGCCTGGGGAAATATCGCGGACGCGTGAAAAAGCGCCCCATGGTGTTTGCGGCAGTCGAGGCAGTGACAAAGACCGACCCGGTAAGGGGCTCCCGACGCCAGGATTCGGACGTTGCCGCACAGGCAACCGCCGGTGTATTGATCCATGCCGTACTCCTCTAAAATCAGGTGATCAACCTATTTACAACGCCCCCCTTCGGGAGTTCAGAAAGGCTGCGATTTCACCTGCACCTGACCATTCACACCTAGGCTCAATGGGGATGGTCGTGGAGAGAACCGAGCACGTCGCTCTGATACAGATGAATCAAAGGCAGCGTGGCAAGCTGGCTTTTATGCCCTGAAGAGGTGCGGCGAAGACCGCACCGGGTCCAAGAATAGGCCCGCTCAGGATGCCTGGCCAACGGCCTGAAAATGCCACGACTCAGTGTGGTGTGTACCACCGGACAACCGCCGGGTTTGCCCGTGACCGTGAGGAATGCTGAATGCCTGATGAGATGCTGCACCTGCCAATGGTCAACAGCCTGCTGGAGCGCCACAAGAGCACCCCTGGCGCCCTGTTGCCGATCCTCCATGAGATTCAGGAGGACATCGGTTACATCCCCGATACCGCCATCCCCGCGATTGCCCATGCCCTCAACCAGAGCCAGGCCGAGATTCGCGGGGTGATCAGTTTCTACCATGACTTCCGCACCGCGCCCCCGGCCCGGCATATCCTGCGCCTGTGCCTGGCCGAATCCTGCCAGAGCCGCGGCGCCAATCAGCTCGCCGCACAGTTGCGCGAACGCCTGCAACTGGACGACCACGGCAGCAGCGCCGACGGCAACATCAGCCTACGCCCGGTGTATTGCCTCGGCGCCTGCGCCTGCTCGCCCGCCCTGGAACTCGATGGCCAGGTGCATGCGCGGCTCAATGCCGAGCGCCTGGATGCCCTGCTCGACGCCTGCCAGGAGGACGCATGATGCCCTGCCTCTATCTGCCCGGTGATTCCCTTGCCCGTGCCGTGGGTGCCGATGAGGTGACCGTGGCCCTGATCACTCAGGCCCGGGAACGCAACCTGTCGCTGGACCTGCGACGCACCAGCTCCCGTGGCTTGTACTGGCTGGAACCGCTGCTGGAAATGGACAGCCCCCAAGGCCGTATCGGCTTCGGTCCGCTGACCGTGGCCGATGTGCCGTCCCTGCTCGATGCGCTGCAAGGTGAGCCGTCCGCACATCCGCTGGCCTTGGGCCCGGTGGAACAACTGCCGTATCTCAAGACACAACAACGGCTGTTGTTCGCCCGCGCCGGCATTACCCGGCCGCTGTCCCTGGAGGACTACCGGGCCCACGGCGGCTTCGAGGGCCTGACCCAGGCCATCGCTCTGGGCGGTGAGCAGACCGCGACCGCCGTGTTCGATTCGGGGCTGCGTGGCCGTGGCGGCGCGGCCTTCCCCGCCGGGATCAAATGGCGCACGGTGCGCGGCACCCAGGCGGCGCAGAAATACATTGTGTGCAACGCCGACGAAGGCGACTCCGGCACCTTCGCCGATCGCATGCTGATGGAAGGCGACCCCTTCCTGCTGATCGAAGGCATGGCCATTGCCGGCCTCAGCGTCGGGGCCAGCCAGGGTTATATCTATGTGAGATCGGAATACCCACAGGCGGTGGCCACCCTGCGCGAGGCGCTGGGCATCGCCCGGTCCGCCGGTTACCTCGGCGCCAATGTCGGCGGCAGCGGCCAGGCCTTCGATATGGACGTGCGGGTCGGGGCCGGGGCTTACATCTGCGGTGAGGAAACCGCGCTGCTGGACTCGCTCGAAGGCAAGCGCGGGATCGTCCGCGCCAAGCCCCCCATCCCCGCTTTGAAGGGCCTGTTCGGTCTACCGACCCTGGTGCACAACGTGCTGACCCTGGCCTCAGTACCGCTGATTCTGGCCAAGGGCGCGCCGTTCTACCGCGACTACGGCATGGGCCGTTCCCTGGGCACCATGCCCTTCCAGCTGGCGGGCAACATCCGTCACGGCGGCCTGGTGGAACGGGCCTTTGGCCTGACTCTGCGCGAACTGGTGGAAGGCTACGGCGGTGGGACCGCCAGTGGCCGGCCGCTGAAGGCCGCCCAGGTTGGCGGCCCCCTCGGCGCCTGGGTGCCGCCCGAGCACTTCGACACGCCGCTGGATTACGAAGCCTTCGCCGCCATCGGCGCCATGCTCGGTCACGGCGGTGTGGTGGTGGCTGACGACAGCCTGGACATGGCCCGCATGGCGCGCTTCGCCCTGCAGTTCTGCGCCGAGGAATCCTGTGGCAAATGCACCCCCTGCCGCATCGGCTCGACCCGGGGCGTGGAGGTGATCGACCGCCTGCTGGCCGCGCCTGACCAGAGCAGTCGCGATGAGCAGGTGATCCTCCTCAAGGACCTGTGCGACACCCTGCAGTACGGTTCGCTCTGCGCCTTGGGCGGCATGACGTCCTATCCGGTGGGCAGCGCCCTCAAGTACTTCCCCGCCGACTTCGGTCTACAGCCCTCGGAGGCCGACCAATGATTACGCTCTTCGACCCGAAAACCGATATCGACCTGGGCTCTCTTGATCTGGGGACGCCGGCCCGCAACAGCCAGGTGCAGGTCACCCTGAATATCGACGGCCGCAGCATCAGCGTGCCCGAGGGCACCTCGGTGATGCGTGCCGCCGCGCTGCTGGGCACCACCATCCCCAAACTCTGCGCCACCGACAGCCTGGAAGCCTTCGGCTCCTGCCGCATGTGCCTGGTGGAGATCGACGGCATGCGCGGCTATCCGGCGTCCTGCACCACGCCGGTCAGCGAAGGCATGAGCGTGCACACCCAGACGCCGAAGCTCGCCACCCTGCGCCGCAACGTCATGGAGCTGTATATCTCCGATCACCCGCTGGACTGCCTGACCTGCTCGGCCAACGGCAACTGCGAGCTGCAAACCGTGGCCGGCCAGGTCGGCCTGCGGGAGGTGCGTTACGGCTATGAAGGCGACAACCATCTGGCCGAACAGAAGGACACCTCCAACCCCTACTTCGACTACGACCCGAGCAAGTGCATCGTCTGCAACCGCTGCGTGCGCGCCTGCGAGGAAACCCAGGGCACCTTTGCCCTGACCATTACCGGGCGCGGTTTCGAATCCCGGGTCGCGGCCGCCGGTGGCGAAAACTTCCTCGACTCGGAATGCGTGTCCTGCGGCGCCTGCGTGCAGGCCTGCCCCACAGCGACCCTGATGGAAAAAAGCGTGGTCGAACTGGGCCAGCCCGAACGCAGCGTGATCACCACCTGCGCCTATTGCGGCGTGGGCTGCTCGTTCCGCGCCGAGATGAAAGGCGAGCAACTGGTGCGCATGGTTCCCGACAAGAACGGCCACGCCAACCACGGTCACTCCTGCGTCAAGGGACGCTTTGCCTGGGGCTACGCCACCCACCCGGATCGCATCACCACACCGATGATCCGCAAGCACATCAACGACCCCTGGCAGGAAGTCAGCTGGGATGAAGCGGTGACCTATGCCGCCAGCGAATTCCGCCGACTGCAGCAAAAGTACGGCCGCGACTCCATTGGTGGCATCACCTCCAGCCGCTGCACCAACGAAGAAACCTACCTGGTGCAAAAACTAGTGCGCGCCGCCTTCGGCAACAACAACGTCGACACCTGCGCGCGGGTCTGCCACTCGCCGACCGGCTACGGCCTGAAGCAAACCCTGGGCGAGTCCGCCGGCACCCAGAGTTTCGACTCGGTGATGCAAGCCGACGTGATACTGGTCATGGGCGCCAACCCCAGCGACGCCCACCCGGTGTTCGCCTCCCAGCTCAAACGCCGCCTGCGTGAAGGCGCGCGGCTGATCGTCATCGACCCACGGCGCATCGATCTGGTGGACTCGCCCCATGCCCGCGCCGAACTGCACCTGGCCCTGCGCCCGGGCACCAACGTCGCCATGCTCAATGCCCTGGCCCACGTCATAGTCACCGAAGGCCTGCTTGACCAGGCCTTTATCGACGCCCGTTGCGCGGGCAACGAGTTCGCCCACTGGCGCGAGTTCGTCAGCCGCGCGGAACACTCGCCGGAAGTCCTGGGTGCCATCTGCGGCGTGGCCGCGGCCGACATCCGCGCCGCCGCTCGCCTGTATGCCACCGGCGGCAATGCGGCCATTTACTACGGCCTGGGCGTTACCGAGCACAGCCAGGGCAGCACCGCGGTCATGGGCATCGCCAACCTGGCCATGGCCACGGGCAACATCGGCCGCGAAGGCGTGGGCGTGAACCCCCTGCGTGGGCAGAACAACGTTCAGGGCTCCTGCGACATGGGCTCCTTCCCCCACGAACTGCCCGGCTACCGGCACGTCTCCAACGAGGGGGTTCGGGCGCAGTTCGAACAGGCCTGGAACGTCACCCTGCAGCCCGACCCGGGTCTGCGCATCCCCAACATGTTCGAGGCAGCCCTGGGCGGCAGCTTCAAGGGCCTGTATTGCCAGGGCGAAGACATCGCCCAGAGCGACCCCAATACCCAGCATGTCACCGCGGCGCTGTCGGCCCTGGAATGCGTGGTGGTACAGGACATTTTCCTCAACGAAACCGCCAAGTTCGCCCATGTGTTTCTGCCGGGCTGCTCGTTCCTGGAAAAGGACGGCACCTTCACCAACGCCGAGCGGCGCATCTCCCGGGTGCGCAAGGTCATGGAGCCCCTGGGCGGCAAGGCCGACTGGGAAGGCACGGTGGCCCTGGCTAATGCCCTGGGTTACCCCATGCACTACCGGCACCCGTCCGAGATCATGGATGAAATCGCCAGCCTGACGCCGACCTTCACCAATGTCAGCTACAGCGCACTGGATCGCCACGGCAGCCTGCAATGGCCGTGCAACGCCGCAGCACCGGACGGCACGCCGACCATGCACATCGAGGAATTCGTGCGCGGCAAGGGACGCTTTATGCTCACCGGCTACGTGCCCACCGAGGAGAAGGTCAACAATCGCTATCCCCTACTGCTGACCACCGGACGCATCCTCAGCCAGTACAACGTCGGCGCCCAGACCCGGCGCACCGACAACGTCGCCTGGCACGACGAAGACCGCCTGGAAATCCACCCGACCGACGCGGAGAGCCGTGGCATCAACGAAGGGGACTGGGTCGGCATCGGCAGCCGCTCTGGACAGACCGTGCTGCGGGCAAAAGTCAGCGAACGGGTCGCCCCAGGCGTGGTGTACACCACCTTCCACTTCCCTGAATCGGGGGCCAACGTGATCACCACCGACAACTCCGACTGGGCCACCAACTGTCCGGAGTACAAGGTCACCGCCGTGGAAGTCAGCCGCGTCTACCACCCGTCCGAGTGGCAAAAACGCTACCAGGCCTTTAGCGATGAACAACAACGCCTGCTCGACGAACGCCGCCAGGCACGCACCACCGGAACAAAAGCCGAGGTACGCCGATGAGCACCGACAGCCTGATCAAGATGGTCAACCAGATCGCCCAGTACTTCGCCGGCGAACCGGACCCGCAGCAGGCCGTACTCGACATCCGTAACCACCTGCAGATGTATTGGACGCCCGGCATGCGCAAGGAATTGCTGGCCTGGCAGACGGCGCACCAGGGGGCCGACCTGCACCCCCTGGCGCAGGCGGCGGTCAGTGGGGCGGGCTGGGAGGCTTAGGGGTTTTTACAAAATATCCGGCTAGATACCGCCCGCCGCCCTCACTCGTCATACCCGCCGAGGTGATTCCCGTCGGTCGGGTTACGCTTCGCTAACCCGACCTACGGTCTGTCCCGGATTGCGCCAAGGCTTATCCGGCTACGAAAATTGATCCCTTGTGCGCCGAGCCATGGACGAAGAGAACCCAAGCCAAGACCCGTGCAATAATGCGCGCCTTGCTTAGCAGTGGCTGCCGGAGGCTGTATGGAAATCCTGGATCACGAACGCGACCTTGCGACCTACCTCGGGCAGCAGCGCGGCAAGCGGATCACGATCGTATCGGCCTTCGCCAGCAGCACCGAAGCGCTGGTCGACAGCCTGCGCCAGCAGGGCAATCAACTGGAACTGATAGTCGGCACCATCAACTCCTTTACCGCCCCCGATTTCATCGAGCACTGCGCCAGCGAAGCCGACGCGAGCCTGGCCCTCTGGGTGGACTTCCGTTACCAGCAAAGCGTGCACTGGAAGCTGTACCTGATCGAGCCGGATATCGTCATCCTGGGCAGCGCCAACTTCACCCAGATCGGCGTCAGCCTGGTCCGGGATACCTGCGTGGTCATGGCCGATGCCGCGCTCTACCAGGCCTACCTGGCCAAGGTCGAACAGCTCAAGGCGTCTGACCGGGTGCTGGCCTGTGCTCAATCCCCGGCCTTCGACGACGCCCTGGAGGACTACAAGCTGAACCACCGCCGGATGCAGGCCGGCCTGGCGCGCACCTCGCAATACCTGGACGGCGAAAGCTGGCTGGGTGAGGAGTCGAACCAGAGCATCCCGCTGTTCGTCTGGTACAGCGATCATTCGGCCGCGGCCGAGCGCGAAGCCCGCCAACACCTGAACACCAGCAGCGACGGGGTCGACTGGTCGGAGGTGAAGGAATTCTTCACCTACGAATGCGCCGAGGGGGTGCTGCCCTACGAGGAAGGCGATGTGGTGCTGACGGCCCGTTGCAACGGCACGCATATCGGCTTCTACACCTTCGACCGCATCCTCTACCGGGACGGGGTCTACTACATCTACGCCTACCGCAAGAAACGCTATTCGATGCCGTTCAAGCTCGAGGGCACCCGGGAGCGCCTGAAGGACGTGATTCCCGTCTGGTACGAGGATGGGCGCACCGAGATCAACCGGGCCGACATTTTCGCCTTTATCAAGTGAGGCCGCCGGCGCGGCTTCGGCGGCTGGCATAACACAGGGCAATAGGGTTTGAGCGAAGGGCTCTAGAGCGGCATACTGCGCGCTTTTTGCCGAGTCCAGCCGTTCATGTTCAGGGTCGCCTTCACCGCCTTCACCGCCCTCACCCTGCTGATGGCCGTCCCGGCCTTCGCGGACAGCAACCCGACCATCAAGGCCCCTCGCACCTTCAGCGAGGCGAAGAAGATCGCCTGGAAGCTCTACGCCGGTCATGAGCAAACCTTCTATTGCGGCTGCGCCTACCAGGGCAATCGAGTCGATCTCGCGAGCTGTGGCTATCGGCCGCGCAAGAACGCCAATCGCGCCGGGCGCATCGAGTGGGAGCATGTGGTGCCGGCCTGGACCATCGGCCATCAGCGCCAGTGCTGGCAGAACGGCGGCCGGAAAAACTGCAGCCGCAACGATCCCGTCTTCAAGGCCGCCGAGGCCGACCTGCACAACCTGGTGCCCAGCATCGGCGAGGTAAATGGTGACCGCAGCAATTACGCCCTGGGCATGCTGGGCGACAAGCCGACCCAGTACGGGTCTTGCCCCATGGTGGTGAACTTCAAGCAGAAGACCGCCATGCCCCCAGTCGAAGCCCGCGGCCCGGCCGCACGCATTTACCTGTATATGGCCGACCGCTACAGGCTGCGCCTGTCCAAGCAAGACCGGCGTATCTACGAGGCCTGGAACCGCCAGCACCCGGTCAGTGCCTGGGAGCAATGGCGCAACCAGCAGACCGCCTGCGCCATGGGCTGGGGCAACCCCTATGTCGGCCGGGTCGAACTGGCGCGCTGCGGCCGCCAGCTCAGCCGCCGCTGATCGATCGCCTTGCCTTGCCTTTCACCAAGGTCTGGCAGCGGCCCCTGGGTGACCCTAGTAGCCTAGGCCACGTCCTAGCCTATCTTCCGAACGATAGGCCGGACATGCACCCGTCAAGAATCGACCTGCACAACGAGCTGCATGCGCGGCCCTCCATCTATTTCAACGAGCCCGTCCAGGTCTTTCACCTAGCCCTGGTGGAGAGCGAGGGCGCGCTGGAGGAGATCATTCGCCGGCTCCACGCATCGGACGAGGACTGCGGCGTGCAGCAGCAGGCACACGGACTGCTCGAACTCGACGGGCATGAGGTGAAATGGGAGCGGCATACCGAGTTCCTGTCGCTCACCCTGGTGGTTCCCAAGTCCGCGAACGCCCCGCTCTGGCCGCCCCTGCCGGCGGCGCTGCAAGACGCGATCGCCGGCCATGAGCACCTGCTCATCAATGCCACCCAGATCCTGGTCGAGTCGGAGCAGACCTGGGAAGGCCACACCGCGGGCTACGGCTTCCAGGATCCGGCCGGGTCGCAAATAGGTGGCGGCGATGCCATCGTCTGGAGTGACTTCAGGCTCTGCGCCGAGGGCACGAACCGACTGCTGCTGGTCAATCGGGGGCTGAATGCCTACCGCCTGGGCCGGATGGTGCGGCGCCTGCTGGAGATCGAAACCTACCGCATGATGGCGTCCCTGACCTTGCCGGTCGCCAAGGAGCTCAGCGCTCAGCTGAAGGGCTTCGACAGGGCGCTGGCCGCGCTGTCGGACAAGAATGCCCAGACCGACACAGCCAATGCCCGGCTGATCCTCGGTGAGATCGCGAACCTGTCCGCCCAGGTCGTGCGCATCGCGGCCAAGACCCGCCAGCGCTTCAGCGCGGCCGACGCCTATGCGCAGATCGTCTTCGAACGCATCGGCGAGCTCAGGGAAAGCCATGTCGGGGATTGCCAGCTGCTTGGCGTGTTTATCGAGCGGCGCTTCAAACCGACCGTCCGCTACTGCTCCGCCACCCACCAACGCCTGGAGCGCCTGGGCGACAGCGTCGCCAATCTGAGCGAACTGCTGCAGGCCCGGGTGCAAGTGGAGGTGGAGGAACAGAACTCGGCCATCCTGCACAGCCTGCACTCCCGGGCGACCACCCAGATCAAGATCCAGAAGGCGGTCGAAGGCCTGTCGATCATCGCGATCAGCTACTACCTGCTTAGCCTCTTCAAGCTCTTTTACGAAGGGCTGCATAGCCTGGGCGTGGAACTCGCCCCCCGGCAAGCCGCCCTCTATCTGGCCCCCATTGCGCTGATCCTGATCGCGGGGATCGCACTGCATATCCGCAAAACCAGGGCGCACGGCGAATAGCCGTCTCCCAGGCTTGGGCATCCCGTCGACTGCCACCGCGGCCTTTATCGCCACCCTGGCGGTCAAGCGGACTTCACTACTATGCTTCGCCACCAGCCAGCCTTGCATGCTGCACCACAGCCGGGTCGTGACAGGAGAGGGATGTGAAAAAAATAATCTATAAAGGCATCGACACCAACGGCGCCGAAAAAAAGGGCTTCGTCAGCGCCAACAGCAACGCCGAAGCCCTCCAGCTACTCAAGGCACGCGGCCTAACCGAGGTGCAGCTCTATGACGACGTGCTCTTCGCTCAGGATCGCGCCGAGCTGGAAAATCTCAGCGACGACGCCCTCGAGGCCATCGCCAAGTTCGAAATCAACGTCAGAAGCAAACCCAGCCTGGTGACCTTCCTGCTCGAGGTGCTGCGCGTCAACAAGCTCATCGTCCTCGGCGGGCTCGGCCTGTGTCTCTGGGGCTGGTACGCCGGCAGTTACCTGTCGATCGCACTCGGCGCCTTGATCAGTCTATCGATGCCGGCTCTGTCGTTATGGAACTACCGGCATGTCAGCAATTACAGCCACCTGCTGCGCACCTGCGCCGATGGTCGCTGGGCGGAGGCGAATCGGTTGATCGAGAAACTGCGCGGCCATATGAAAGCGCCGAAGATGGCGTTCGACCTGGATATTCGCAAAGCCTGTATCGAGGCTCACGTGGGCTCCCTGAATACCGCCCTGGCCCTGGTGGATAAATGGAAATACAGCTTCAACGAGGAAGCTCCAGGCCTCTACGAGTCGAGAGTGGCGAGCATCTACCATGCCTGCGATCGATACGACGACTTCATCGACAAGATGCGCGACGCCTATTTCAAATCCTCGTTGAGCCCGACCCTGATAGTCGACCTGGCCCTGGCCGAGGCGCGCCTGGGCGATGTGAACAAGGCCGAGAAATTGCTGGCCTGCGTGCGTATCGAGGAGTTGCCCAGTCACGGGCTGCCCTTTGTCGATTGGATCAAGGGGGTCGTCGCGAAAAGAAAGCAGGACCCCCTTGCCCCGAACCATCTGGAAGCCGCCGTTTCCGGCATGCTGAAATTCGGCGAGAACCCCGCGATCTGGACCAGCCTGGCGGTGTGCGTGGGCTGCTACGCGGCCGCATTGCCAGAACCGGGCGCCCAGGAAAAAGCCCAGTCCCTGCTCGCCAGCGTGGCCAAGATACTCAAAGTGCATGGCGATAAGCCCCTGCTGGCCGAGCTGACGGAGAAGTACCCCAGCTGGTCGAGCTAGCCCGATTGCGCAAAATTCGCGGGTTCCACGCCGCACCCAACGTGCGGCGTAACCCGCCAAGGCGGAGCCCCATTTGCACGCGGTGGCAGGCCGGGGTGTAGCCCGAATAAGCCTTGGCGCAATCCGGGGTCTGCATTGGCTTCCTATGGTGTACTGCCTTCGGCGAGTACACCCTACCGCCAGGGCAACCGGATGCAGTCCTGGATTGAATGCCAATTACCAATATTGTGACGCAGCCATCATTAAGCCCATACCGGCTTGAGTAGACGGCGCCGGCGCCGATGCAATAACCTCCCTACCGGCTTTTAGCATCACCCCAAGTCGGGTGCATAGCCTCCAGAGCGTTGCACGAAAGCCTCGCTCCGAGCTCGATTTGAGGACAAGGAATGTTACCCAGCGCCCCCCGAAATGCTTACCGATCAAACCCCTGCTTCGCGGCCAAGACATATCTCGGGACCCGGCGCCGGCCCTGACACGCATCACCCTGTAGCATCGTCAAAGAAGCGCCTGCAAAAGGCGCGTCCTGCCTAACTGTCAGCTCCACAACCACCGAAGGTGTATTACATGAAGCAGTACAAAGTTGTTATCTATCGCGAAGGCATGCTGGGTTCCCTTTTGCTCGGTGGCTCTAAAGTCGACCCAGTGAAGTTCTCGGATTTCCTGAACAAGAACGCCAATGAGGGCTGGCGCGTCATCACCATGGAAAAAGACCTGCGCCGCATGCTGTTGCTGTGGAAGCGCGAAGCGTATCTGGTCGTCATGGAGAAAGATGCTTGAAAACCGGGGTTATCATCTGCCTGAGCGTCTCCACACTCTGGGCGATACTGGCAATCATGCAGCTCTGGTTTGAATTGATACCGGCGGATATCTTCATGAAGATAACCATAACCGCCGGCGTCATAGTGACAGTCGCACTCGTGATCACCCTGGCCATTAGAGAGTACATCTCGGGCAAGGACCTGAAATCGAAAAACTATATCGACTGACCCTCGATAGTCGAGCCTGCTTCAATCGGGGCAACCGAAAACTGTATTCTAGGCCGACCCGCCAGACTGCAGTTTTCGGGTCGGCAATGACTTGCCCAGGCAGGCCTGCCCGCGACCTACTGCGTACCGCCACAGGACATCGACTGCGCTTCCTCCTCCGAGAGACTGCCGGCATCCGTATCGATGACCCGATCGGCCTGGCATGCCTAGCCACCCTCCAATACCGGCTCTCCTTGTAGTCTGTAGTCGAGGCTCTCACTCCAGGCTGTCCGCTCCACGCAAGCCTGTGACCGGGTTCCGGGAACGGCCGTTGAAAAAACACGCCCAGGCGTTCTGCCATTACTATCGCCGCACGACACGGCCTCGACGCCTGCGCCATGGCGCTGCACGACGACTGGCACATGAATCTCAGGAGCAATGCACATGGACACGGAACTGGCTTCCGCCGCTTGGCTGTACCTGGGTGGTGCCGAGGCGGAGCCCCGCTGCCTGAGTCTTTACTCCGAAGTGCCGCCCCTGTGGTGCCTGCTGCTGGCCCAGGGCGAAGTGGTGCCGGCGATCACCGGGGCGCAGGAAGAGACGCAGACGCCGCAGCATGGTTTGCGCGTGAGCGCGGACAGGGCGCTCGCCAACTGGCAACAATTCTGCGACTTCATCGATCTACACCCCCAGCGCCACCATGTCCCGGCGCTCGCCATCTACCTGGCCGCTGTCGCGGACTTCCTGCGCCAGTGCGCCGATGAACTGGACCAGCCCCTGTCCGCGCTCTGGCTGCAGGGCGATCTGGATGCCGTCTCCGGCCCGTTCGATTACGAAAACCCTTCGCGCATCGAGTTCTGGAAATGGAACGCCGACGTGCGCCTTGAAGATGTGCAGGCCAACGCCAGTGTCGAGCTGCACGACGTCACTCTGGTGCTGGACTTCGAGAACCTGGACGAATGGGTCCGAACCTTCGGCCTGAAATCCCTGGAGCACCCCTACTTCCAGGCGCTGCGCAACCTGGACGAGTTCGAGGCGCAAGGCACGGCCTTCGACGACTTCCAGGAGACGGACGGCGAGGAAGAGGAACCTGTCGATCCGTGGCAGGGCTTCAACTACCGTGCCGAAGCGAGCGCTGGCAAGCAGGGCCTGCGAGCCCAGCCTGTCGCGGATCAGGCCTGGTTGGTACCCCCGACCTGGGACGAGATCTGTCCCGATCCCTACAGCGGCGTCAGGGTCTGGGTGCGCCAGGGGCCGCACTGGGGCTTGCTGCAGGTCGAACCGGCGGTGGAGTTGCTGTTCGAGCCGCTATTCGACGCCATAGTCGACTCCGCCGCGGGCGAACTGGCGGTGGTGTGCAGGGCCGGGCGTTATGGCGTGATCGACGTCCACAAGCGCTGCTGGCGCGTGCCGGCCGTGCATGACGAACTGCGCCAGGAGAGCGGCGGCCTGTTCCGCCTGCGCCAGGGCGAGCGCTACGGGTACCTCGACGCGCTCGGCGCGGTGATAGTCGCGCCGCGCTATGAGCAGACCCGCGCCTTCGGCGGTCATGGCATGCACGAGGCCCGCGGCCTCGCCTGGGTCGCGCAAGACGGCCTGTGGGGCCTGATCGACAGCGCGGGCCAGGAACGCCAGCCCTGTCGCTTCGAGCGCGTCGAATACCGCGAAGAGCATGATGACCGCGGCTGGCGGGTCTGGCAGCAGGGCCGCCAGGGCTGGGTGAGCGCCGACGGCGCACAGGCGGTGCCGTGCGAATGGGACGAGGTGGACTGCTTCGACCGCTTCGAACACAGCTACGCGGCCGAGGGCATCTATCGCGTCACCCAGGACGGCAAGCAGGGCCTGCTGCCGCGCACCGGCGATTGGCGCATCCCCTGTCGCTACGACGACATCGAACCCCTGGGCGTGGGCCCCGGCGCGCCGCCCCTGCCGGCCGACGCACTGCGCGCCGACTCCGGCCCCGAAGAGGGCGATGTCGCCAGCTTCATCATGGCGGGGGATCCGGCGCAATCGCGCCTGCTGATCCAGGTGAAAAACGCGCAGGGCACGGGAGTGATCGACGAACTCGAACGCCAGATCGTACCCATGGGCGATCAGCGCATCGGGACCATCGGCAACGATAACCTGCGCTGGTTGGAGGTCGAGAATATCCTACCGCGGGTGCTGGGCGAGCATCCGCAGCGACGCTGCCAACTGTGGAGCGTGCTCGAACGTCAACCGGCCCTGCCCGGCTGGCATGCCGGGGTGGACGTTTTGACACTGCCCGATCAGCCGCCGCTGCTGCTGACCTTCGAGCGGCTGCAGCAGGAGTACCAGCGCTACAGCCTGCACTGGTGGTGGGCGGCGCAACAGCCGGCCATCACCGGGCGGTTCAGCGGCCTGCTGGACGACCAGGAGTGCTACTTTGCCGGCTTGCACACCGGTGACCGCGAAACCCTGATCGAGGCCTGGAGCCAGGCGCAGCCCATCCCGGCCCACGAACTGCTGGACGATGGCAGCAGGCGCCCGGTGTTTATCCGCCCGGGTCATGCCGCCATCGATGCCATGGCCGAATGGGAACGGCGCTATCAGCAGGGCGATCTGGATGCGGCGCTCGCGCGCTCGCGGTCCAGCTCCGACCTGGCGCAGGCCTATGCCTGGGCCCGGCGTGCCTGTGGCCTGGAGCAGGTCGACGCCCCTGCATCCGCGACCGCCTGGATCCACCTGCTCGAGTTGGTGCTGCGCGGCGCCGGGGGCGCGGATGCCATGGCCCAGGCGCGGCAATGGCTCGAGCGGGGCATGGCGGCCGAAGACCGCATAGGCGAGCGGTTCAAGCTGCAGCTGTTGCTGGGTCGTCTGTGGCTGGAGCCCGCCGCGGGGCCGATCGATGGGCCCAAGGCGTTCCAGGCCCTGACGGATGTGCACAGCCTGAGCGGACGCACCGAGGACATCCATGTCGAAAGCCTGTACCTGCTCGGGCAATGCGCGCGCGATGGCCTGGGCTGCGCAGTCGACCAGGGTAAGGCCCGGGAATGCTGGCGAGCCGCCG
>DATDTH010000565.1:0-12379 GCA_035290985.1 Pseudomonas sp.
GGCTCTCATGGGCGTCTCATACGGAAATACGGTTCATGTAACTGCTGAAGGCCTGCCGGTAGCGCGGGATCGGCATAAGGAAGGCGTCGTGTCCCTGGGGCGCGTCGACTTCCAGGTAGCAGACGTTCTTGCGGGCGGCCATCAGGGCATCGACTATTTCCCGCGAGCGGGCCGGCGAGAAGCGCCAGTCGGTGGTGAAGGAGATCACGCAGAAGTCCGCCTGGGCCAGGGCCAAAGTCTTGGCCAGGTCGCCGTCATGGGCCGCCGCCGGGTCGAAGTAGTCCAGGGCCTTGGTCATCAGCAGGTAGGTGTTGGCGTCGAAACGTCCGGAAAATTCCTCGCCCTGGTAGCGCAGGTAGCTTTCCACCTGGAATTCCACGCTGTGAAAGTCGTAATTGAGTTTTTCGCTCTTCAGGCCGCGGCCGAATTTCTCGCCCATGGCGTCATCCGACAGGTAGGTGATATGGCCGACCATGCGCGCCAGCATCAACCCGCGCTTGGGGATCACGCCCTGTTCCTGGAAGTGCCCGCCGTGGAACTCAGGGTCGGAGAGGATCGCCTGACGGGCGACCTCGTTGAAGGCGATGTTCTGCGCCGAGAGCTTGGGCGCCGAGGCAATGGCCAGGCAGTGGCGGATGCGTTCCGGGTAGCTGATGCTCCATTGCAGGGCCTGCATGCCGCCGAGGCTGCCGCCGACCACGGCCGCCCATTGGGCGATGCCGAGACGATCGGCCAGGCGGGCCTGGCTGTGCACCCAGTCTTCCACGGTCAGCACCGGGAAGTCCGCGCCATAGGGTTTGCCAGTGGCCGGGTTGAGGCTGGAGGGGCCGGTGGAGCCGTTGCAACCGCCCAGGTTATTCAGGCTGACCACGAAGAACTTGCGGGTGTCGATCGGCTTGCCGGGGCCGATGCAGCTGTCCCACCAGCCCGGTTTGCGCTCCTCCGGGCTGTGGTAGCCGGCGGCATGGTGATGGCCGGAAAGGGCGTGGCAGATCAGCACCGCGTTGCTGGCCGTGGCGTTCAGCTCGCCGTAGGTTTCGTAGACCAGTTGATAGCCGGCCAGGCTGCGGCCGCAGGCCAGGGCCAGGGGTTCGGCGAACTGCAGCAGCTGCGGGGTGACCAGGCCGACGGAATCTTCGGGAAAGGCTGTGGACATCGACCCTGCTCGCGCGGAAATGAGGCGCCAGTCTAAAGAGCGCGGCCCCGAGCGGCAAGCGTCCGGGCGCTCGGGGCCGCGCGGTCCTTTCTACTCGCCCGCGCTGCGAACCCGGGCCGCGCCCGGGAGGTTGACCACCTTGCCCTGGCGCTGGATCGGTGCCGGTCGACGCAGGGCGCGCAGCATCTCGTTGGCCTGGGCCAACTGCTGCTCGAGCTCGACCGTGTACTGCGCCAGTTGCTGGCCGCGCTGGCGGGCCTGCTGGGTGTTCTGGGCCAGGGTCTTGAGCCGCAGCATATGGGTTTCCAGCAGCTGCTTGTGTTCCAGGGTGTGCTGCATCAGCGGCATCAGCGCATCGCTGGCCCATTGCGCGGCTTCCTCGCGCAGGCGCAGGTGCAGGCCTATGACTTCCTGCACCAGGGTGGCGAAGAAGCGCCGGGTCAGGGTCCGCTGTTCGGTGAGCAGGGTCTTGAGCTGCAGGCGGAACTGGTCGGCCTTGCCGCGCTGCTGCTGCAGTTCGCGCAGATAACGCTGGACATTGAACTGCGGCGCGTCGACGCCGTGCAGCGGATTTTCCTCGTTGTGCCGGCGATAGATGGCCGAGACCATCTTGTTGGCCATCCCGGCCTCGTGCTCCAGGTTGTGCAGGTCGTGCTGCACCGCGTTGAAGAAGTGCAGGATCGCCTGGTTGATGCCCAGGGTGGTCCAGCTGCCGGTGAGGTTGCTGCGCACCTTCTGCAGGTGTTCCTCCAGGCGCTCGGGGGGCAGGGCATTGCACAGCAGTTCGCCCTGGCGCTTGAGCAGGCGCTGATTGGTTTTCAGGTTGAGCAGGCGCCTGTGGTGCTGGCTGTGGTCGTCCTTGGTCTTGGCGGTCAGCTCGAAGAGCATCTGCCCGTTGTCGTGCTGGTGACTGGACAGCAGGGTCTGCTGCGCGCGTACCTTGTCCAGGCGCAGGCTGAGCACGTGCTGGCTGTTCTGCAGCAGGGCGAGTACCTGGTTGACCACCCGCTCCTCCAGCAGGCGCTCCTTCTGCGCGACTATGCGTTCGCACAGCAGGTTCTCCAGGTTGGCCAGCTGGCTGCGCTCGAGCAGCGGCTCGTCCTTGCGCACCTTGGCCAGCAACGCCTGCTTGGCCGACAGCGGCAGCACGTCTTCGCGGGCGATGCCCAGCTGCTTGGCGGTGGCGCTCTGGATCTGGGCGATGGCGTTCTGCACGAAACTCTCGCCGGCCAGGTCGTCCCAGAGCACGTCGATCTTGTTCAGTACGGCGAACAGGCTGGTCTGGGTGTCTTCGTCAAGCTGGCGGATATGCTGCTGCCAGACCTCCATGTCGCTGGCGGTCACGCCGGTGTCGGCGGCCAGCAGGAAGATGATGGCCTGGGCGTTGGGGAGCATCGACAGGGTCAGCTCCGGCTCGCTGCCCAGGGCATTCAGCCCGGGGGTGTCGAGGATGCGCAGGCCCTGGCGCAACAGTGGATGATCGAAATTGACTATGGCGTGGCGCCAGGCCGGCACCAGCACTATTCCGGGCTTGCCGGCGCTTTCCAGCATGTCCGGGTGGAACCCCAACTGGATCGCCTGCTCCACCGGCATGGGCTTGGTCTTGGCCACCTGGGTGAAGGCCTGGACCATGTTGTCCGGGTCGCTGATGTCCAGGGGGATATTCACCCAGTGCCGCGGAATGCGCTTGAATTGCGCCACGCTGGCCTCGGCCATGCGCGTCTCGATCGGCAGCAGGCGGATATAGGAACGCTCCGAGCGGGGATCGAAGAAGAGTTCGGTGGGGCACATGGTGGTGCGCCCGGCATGGGATGGCAGCATGCGCTGGCCGTATTCGGAGAAGAACAGGCTGTTGATCAGCTCGGTCTTGCCGCGGGAATACTCGCCGATAAAGGCCAGGGTGATATGGTCGGTGCGCAGCAGGCGCAGGGCGCGCTCGAGCTTGGCTTCCACCGCTTCGGAACTCTGGCGGTTGGTCACCAGCCAGCTGCGATAGCGGCTGATCTGGCGCATCAGTTCACGTTTCCAGGCGACGTAGGCGGTGACCTGTTGGCTGAGACGTTCCATGCTCATGCAAGTATTCCTCTGGGCCCAGGCCCACTGCGGGTGAAAAACAGGTCAGGGCCACGCCGGTTGGAGCATCGCCGATTGATAGCATTATCTTGGCCATGGGCTGGCGTCAACTGCGGGGCTGTCTCTCCAGCCTTACGGTCAGTCAGGACGACCGAGCGGGCAGGCCGAGTGCCATTAATGCCGCTGGCGACTGTTTGGGCTGGTGAATGCGCACCCGTTTGTGGCGATTGAGCTCACCGCTCTCCAGGTCGATCTGGCTTTTGGCCACGCCGAAGGCCTTGGCCAGAAACACCAACAAGTGGGCATTGGCCTTGCCCTCGACCGGCGGGGAGGTGAGGCGAATCTTCAGCCGCTCGCCCTGCAACCCGGCGAAGGCGTCATTGCTCGCCTTGGGTTGCAGGTGGCAGTCGAGGATCAGGTCCTCGCCATCCCAGCGGTACCAGCTCATCTAGAGAAAGGGGGCGAGTATGGGGGGCATGCCGCTCATGATGGCGAGGTTGCCGATCACGAAGCGATCCACCAGGTTCAGGGCGATAAAAGCGAAGATCGGCGAGATGTCCAGGCCGCCGAGGTTGGGGATCAGTCGGCGGAAGGGCGCCAGTAGCGGCTCGCTGATCTGGTTGACCAGTTGCGCGCCGGGGTTGTAGCTGCCGGGTGCGACCCAGGAGAGGATCATGCTGATGATCATGGCGAAGAAGAAGATCTTCAGGAACAGCGAGGCCAGGGCGATGACCGACCACAGCAGCAACTGCGGGGCGAGCGCAAGCGGGTTGGCGCCGGCAAGTAGGCTGATTATCGCCATCAGCAACAGTTGCACCAGCAGCGCCAGCACCAGGGACGCTGTGTCCAGGCCGCCCAGGCTGGGAATTAGCCGACGCAGCGGCTTGAGCAGTGGCTGGGTGGCCTTGACGATGAACTGGCACAGCGGGTTGTAGAAATCCGCCCGCACCAGTTGCAGGATGAAGCGCAGCAGGACGATCAGCAGGTACAGGCTGCCGAGGGTCTGGATGATATAGATGAGGGCTTCCATGAATCCGGACATGCGGGCTCCTTATTGACCGAGTTGGGCGGCGAGTTCGGCCGAGCGCCGGGCGGCGGCCTCGAGGGCTTGTTCGACCAGGGCTTCGAAACCGCCGGCCTGGAAGGACTTGATCGCGGCCTCGGTGGTGCCGGCGGGCGAGGTCACGCGGCGGCGCAACTCGGCGGCCTCGACGTCGCTGCTGCTGGCCATCTGTGCCGCGCCCAGGGCCGTCTGCAGGGTCAACTGGGTGGCGACCTCCCGCGACAGACCGAGTTTTTCGCCGGCGGCGGTCATCGCCTCGATCAGCAGGAAGAAATAGGCCGGGCCGCTGCCGGAGACCGCGGTGACGGCATCGATCTGCTGCTCCTCGTCCAGCCACAAGGCCAGGCCCACGGCCGTCAACAGTTGCTCGGCCTGCTGGCGCTGCTGGGGCGAGACCCGGGCGTTGGCGTACAGGCCGCTGGCGCCCTGGCGCAGCAGCGCCGGGGTGTTGGGCATGCAGCGGACGATGGGCCTGTCGCCCAGCCAGTTCGCCAGGCTGTCGATGCAAATGCCGGCGGCGATGGAGACCACCAGTTGCTCGGGGCGCAGGCTCGGCGCGAGGGCCAGGCAGACCGCCTTCATGGCCTGGGGTTTGATCGCCAGCACCACCAGGTCGGCGCCTTGAATGGCCTCGGCGTTGTCGGCCAGCACTTCGATGCCGAACTCGCTGGCGACCTTGGCCCGTTGCTCGACGCCCGGATCGCTGGCGCGCAGGTTCGCCGCGGCCAGGCCCTGGGCGCGCAGGCCGCCGATCAGGCTGGCGGCCATATTGCCAGCGCCGATAAAGGTGATGCGGGTGTCGCTCATACGAAGGCTTCCTTAAGGTTCAAGACGAAGAGGGGTAGTCGCGGGCGCCGAAGAGGGCCGTGCCGATCCGCACCCAGGTGGCGCCCGCGGCGATGGCGGCTTCCAGGTCATGACTCATGCCCATGGACAGGCAGTCGAGTTCCAGGCCCAGGCTATCCTGCAGGGCGCGCACCCGGTCGAAGGCGGCGCGCTGGGCGTCCGGGTCGTCGCTCGGCGCCGGAATGGCCATCAGCCCGCGCAGCTTCAGTCGGGGTAATAGGGCCACCGCGTTGGCCAAGGTCGGCAGGTCCTCGGGGGCGCAGCCCGATTTGCTGGCCTCCAGGCTGACATTCACCTGCAGGCAGATATTCAGCGGCGGCAGGTGGGCCGGGCGCTGCTCGGACAGGCGTTGAGCGACTTTCAGGCGGTCCACCGAGTGTACCCAGTCGAAGTGCTCGGCGATGGGCCGGGTCTTGTTCGATTGAATGGGGCCGATGAAATGCCAGATCAAGGGTAGGTCGGTCAGTTCGGCCTGCTTGTTCAGGGCTTCCTGCAGGTAGTTTTCGCCGAAGTCGCCCAGGCCGGCGGCGAAGGCTTCGCGGATGGCCGTCGAGGGCTGGGTTTTACTCACCGCCAGCAGGCCGATCCGGCCGCAATCGCGCCCCGAGGCTTGCGCCGCCTCACGGATGCGCACTCCGACCTTTGCAATATTCTCTGCTATCGTGGACATTACTTGCGCCAGCCGCCTAGGGTCAGCGGCATTCTACCGTCATTAGGGAGTCCCATGGATATCACTGAGCTGCTTGCGTTCAGCGCTAAGCAAGGCGCTTCGGACCTGCATCTCTCTGCTGGTCTGCCGCCGATGATTCGAGTCGATGGCGATGTGCGGCGGATCAATCTGCCAGCGCTGGATCACAAGCAGGTGCATGCGCTGATCTACGACATCATGAACGACAAGCAGCGCAAGGATTTCGAGGAGTTCCTCGAGACCGACTTCTCCTTCGAAGTGCCGGGCGTGGCGCGCTTCCGGGTCAACGCCTTCAACCAGAACCGTGGCGCCGGTGCGGTGTTCCGGACCATTCCGTCCAAGGTCCTGAGCATGGAAGACCTGGGCATGGGCGAGATCTTCAAGAAGATTTCCGACGTGCCCCGTGGCCTGGTACTGGTCACCGGCCCCACCGGTTCGGGCAAGTCCACCACCCTGGCGGCAATGCTCGACTATATAAACAGTAACAAGTATCACCATATCCTGACCGTCGAAGACCCCATCGAATTCGTCCATGAATCGAAGAAGTGCCTGATCAACCAGCGTGAGGTGCACCGCGACACCCATGGCTTCTCCGAGGCCCTGCGCTCGGCGCTGCGGGAAGACCCGGACATCATCCTGGTGGGCGAGATGCGTGACCTGGAAACCATTCGCCTGGCCCTGACCGCGGCGGAAACCGGGCACCTGGTCTTCGGCACCCTGCACACCACCTCCGCGGCCAAGACCATCGACCGGGTGGTCGACGTGTTTCCGGCCGAGGAGAAGTCCATGGTCCGCTCCATGCTCTCCGAATCCCTGCAGTCGGTGATTTCCCAGACCCTGATCAAGAAAGTCGGTGGCGGCCGGGTCGCGGCCCACGAGATCATGATCGGCACCCCGGCCATCCGTAACCTGATTCGCGAGGACAAGGTGGCGCAGATGTACTCGGCGATCCAGACCGGCGGCGCGCTGGGCATGCAGACCCTGGATTCCTGTCTCAAGGGCCTGGTGGCCAAGGGCTTGATCACCCGCGAGAACGCCCGCGAGAAATCCAAGACGCCGGAAAACTTCTAGTTCAGAGTCGCGCGCCCCCAGGCGCGCCTTCGGCCTCGCGACTGCGGGGCAGTTTTTGTAATAGCGAGAACCCTCCATGGAATTCGAAAAGCTGCTGCGCCTGATGGTCGAAAAAGGCGGCTCCGACCTGTTCATCACGGCCGGTGTACCGCCGTCGATGAAGGTCAACGGCAAGATCATGCCGGTGACCAAGACGCCGATGTCACCCGAGCAGACCCGGGAAACCGTGCACTCGGTGATGAACGAGCAGCAGCGCAAGGATTTCGCCGAGAACCACGAATGCAACTTCGCCATCAGCGCGCGGGGCATCGGCCGTTTCCGCGTCAGCGCCTTCTACCAGCGTAACCTGGCGGGCATGGTGCTGCGGCGGATCGAGACCAACATTCCGACCCTGGACGACCTCAAGCTGCCGGAAATCCTCAAGCAGCTGGCGTTGACCAAGCGCGGCCTGGTGCTGTTCGTCGGCGCCACAGGTACCGGCAAGTCGACCTCCCTGGCGGCAATGATCGGCTACCGCAACAAGAACTCCAGCGGCCACATCATTTCCATCGAAGACCCGATCGAGTACATCCACCAGCACCAGAGTTGCATCGTCACCCAACGCGAAGTGGGCATCGACACCGAGTCCTTCGAGGTGGCGTTGAAGAACACCCTGCGCCAGGCCCCCGATGTGATCCTCATCGGCGAGGTGCGTACCCGCGAGACCATGGACCATGCGGTGGCCTTCGCCGAGACCGGTCACCTGTGCCTGGCAACCCTGCACGCCAACAATGCCAACCAGGCGCTCGACCGGATCATCAACTTCTTCCCGCCGGATCGGCAGAACCAGGTGTGGATGGACCTGTCGCTGAACCTCAAGGCGATAGTCGCCCAGCAACTGATTCCGACCCCGGATGGCAAGGGACGGCGCGCGGTGATCGAAGTGTTGATCAATACGCCGCTGGCGGCCGACCTGATCCGCAAGGGCGAGGTTCACGAACTCAAGCAGCTGATGAAGCGCTCGACCGAGCTGGGCATGCAGACCTTCGACCAGGCCCTGTACAACCTCTATACCAATGGCGAGATCACCTACGAGGATGCGATCGCCCATGCCGACTCGGCGAACGACCTGCGCCTGCTGATCAAACTTGGCTCCGAGTCCGATGGCGAGCACCTGGACAGCCTGTCCAAGGGGTTGAGCCTGGAAGTCAGCGACGAAAATCCGGGGCGGCGCTTCCGTTAAGCCGAGGCAGTCCCTGAACAAGGCCCGCCTGTTGCGGGCTTTTTAATTGGCCCGTCGGCCGGCCAGGGTGCGCGCGTGACCAGGTTCCCCTCGTCAGCCGGCTGTGGTCGGCGCGTATCGCGCCGCCTGGCTATTGATGTCATGGACTCCAGCGTTGAAAAGCTGTGATGGAAATCCGGCTGGCGCGGGCTTTTTCCAGTAGGGTCGTGACCCGTATGCCAAGCATGCTATCGACCAACCTCGAATGGATTCCCATGACGTATCAACCATTGTTCACCGCCCTGGCGGTCTCTTCTTTGGCGCTTCTCGGTGCCTGCAGCAGCCCGAAAGATGCCAGCAAGGACAACTTTGAAAAAGCCTTGCAGAGCTATCACGATTCGGTCGTCACGCCTTACTGCGTCTCTGCTGGCGGAGCCGATTACCCCCTGCTGCTGGCGAAGCAAAACACCCTGTCCCGCGATAAGCTGGAACAGCAGGATGCGCTGGTGGCGGCCGGGCTATTGGCGCGCAGCGAGGGTGAAATCGAAGAGTCCCGGGGTTTCATGAACCCCAAGAAGGTCATGGTTCCAGCGTATAAGTACGAGATTCTTGCCGACGCAAAGCAGCAATTCAAGCCGGGCGAGAATGGCGCCGGATTCATCCGGCTCGGCCAGTTCTGTTTTGGCAAGATCACGGTCGAGGAAGTTAAAAGCTTCACAGAGCCGGCCGACAGGATGGGTGTGAAAATCTCCCAGGCAAGCTACAGCTACAGCGTAGAGAACGTCCCCACCTGGGCTGAGCACGCCGCTGTCCAGGCCGCGTTTCCCCGCTTGGTCGCTGAACTGAAGAAGACCGAGACCCGGGCCGCGCTGGTCTTGACCAGCGAAGGCTGGGTGCACGAAAAGATGATGCGTTGAGTCCGGGATACAAAGCTGTCTGAAACGCTCGGTCTGCATTTGGCCGGTCCCACGCACCCTACCAGAAGCGCGAAACCTATCGCTCAGGATGCGGCGGGGCCCCGTAGGGTGCGCCGTGCGCACCGCGGCGCTTCGGCGAAACCTGCAGCCCCGGACTGCGCCAAGGCTGATCCGGCCTGGGCTCGGCGCCCGGATCAGCCGCGGTAGCTGATATGCCCGTCCACCAGGGTGTAGCGCACGGCACCGGGCAGGCAGTGGCCGATAAAGGGGCAGTTGGCGCCTTTCGAGTACCAGGTCTCGCCGGCCAGGGTCGAGGCCTGGGGATCGAACAGCACCAGGTCGGCGGCGCTGCCCACGGCCAGGCTGCCCGCGGCCAGGCGCAGGGCTTGGGCCGGGCCGGCGCTGAGGCGGGCGAGCAGGGTCGGTAGATCCAGCAGGCCGTCCTGCACCAGGCTCAGGGCCAGGGGCAGCAGCAGTTCGACACTGCTGATGCCCGGCTCGGTCGCGCCGAAGGGCGCCAGTTTGGCGTCGCGCTCATGGGGCTGGTGGTGGCTGGCGATGGCCTGGATGACCCCGGATTTGACGGCGGCGCGCAGGCCGTCGCGATCGGCCCGGCTGCGCAGCGGTGGCTGCACATGGTAGAGGCTGGAGAAGTCGCTCAGGGCCTCGTCGGTGAGGATCAATTGATAGAGCGCGACATCCGCCGTGACCGGCAGACCGCGGGCCTGGGCGTCGGCGATCAGCTGCGCGCCACGGGCCGTGGTCAACTGGCTGAAGTGGGCGCGCACCCCGCTCTGCTCGACCAGCAGCAGGTCGCGGCTCAGGGCCAGGGTTTCGGCGGTTTCCGGAATGCCCGGCAAGCCGAGGAAGCTGGCGGTGGCGCCTTCGTGGGCCAGGCCGCCTTCGGCCAGGTCGCGGTCCTGGGAATGGAAGATCACCGTCAGGTCGAAGGTGGCGGCGTATTCCAGGGCACGGCACAGGGTGCGGTTATTGGCGAAGCCGGCCAGGCCGTTGCCGAAGGCCACGCAGCCGGCATCGCGCAGGGCCACCAGCTCGGCCAACTGCTCGCCGGCCAGGCCCTTGCTCAGGGCGCCTATGGGGTGGACCTTGGCGTGGCCGGCGGCGCGGGCGCGGTCCAGGATCATCTCGGCGACGGCGGCGGTGTCCAATACCGGTTTGGTCTGAGGCGGGCAGCACAGGCTGGTGACGCCGCCGGCCGCCGCGGCCAGGGTCTCGCTGGCGATGCTGCCCTTGCGGCTGTAGCCGGGTTCACGCAGGGCGACGCTGAGGTCGACCAGGCCGGGGGCGGCCACCAGGCCCTGGGCGTCGATGTCCTGCTCGGCGACGAAGCCGGCCGGTGCCTGGTCGAAGCCGACTATGCTGCCGCCGTCCAGGTAGAGGGTGCCGATCTGGTCCAGCCCGTTGGCCGGGTCTATCACCCGGGCGCCGAGGATACGGGTACGCATCAGTGAGACTCTCCGCTCTGTACGGCATTTTCGTTCAGCTGGCGCTGGGCGCTCTGGCCGCTCATGGTCATGGACAGCACGGCCATGCGGATGGCGATGCCGTAGGTGACCTGGTTGAGGATCACCGACTGCGGGCCGTCGGCCACCGCCGATTCGATTTCCACGCCGCGGTTGATCGGGCCCGGATGCATGACCAGGGCGTCCGGCTTGGCCAAGGCCAGGCGGGCGGTGGTTAGGCCGAACAATTTGTAGAATTCGCCTTCGCTGGGCAGCAGGCCGCCGGTCATGCGCTCGCGCTGCAGGCGCAGCATGATCACCACGTCGACGTCCTTCAGGCCGGCGGCCAGGTCGGTGTAGACCGTCACTCCGTACTGTTCGATGCCCACCGGCAGCAGGGTCTTGGGCGCGATCACGCGGATATCCCGGCAGCCGAGGATCTTCAGCGCCAGCATGTTCGAACGCGCCACCCGCGAGTGCAGGATGTCGCCGACTATGGCCACCGAGAGGTTTTCCAGGCCGCCCTTGTGCCGACGAATGGTCAGCATGTCGAGCATGCCCTGGGTCGGGTGCGCATGGCGGCCGTCGCCGCCATTGATAATGGCCACGTCCGGGCAGACGTGTTCGGCGATGAAGTGCGCCGCGCCCGAGTCGCTGTGGCGGACCACGAACATGTCGGCGGCCATGGCCTCCAGGTTGCGCAGGGTGTCGAACAGGGTCTCGCCCTTGCTGGTGGAGGAGGTCGAGACGTTCAGGCTGATGACGTCGGCCGACAGGCGCTGGGCCGCCAGCTCGAAGGTGGTGCGGGTGCGGGTGGAGTTCTCGAAGAATACGTTGCACACGGTCTTGCCGCGCAGCAGCGGGACCTTCTTCACCGCTCGGGCGCCGACCTCGAGAAAGGAGTCGGCGGTGTCGAGTATCTCGGTCAGCAGCTCGCGGGACAGGCCGTCCAGGGAGAGGAAATGGCGCAGCTGGCCCAGCTCGTTGAGCTGCAGCGGGCGCTTGGCGTCGGTCGGCATCATCGCGAAGGGTCTCAGTGGGCGGCGGTGGGCTGGGTCGCAGTGGTGGCGAGCGTCTGCAGTTCGAGGGCTAGCGGCAGGGGGCCGAGCAATTTTACCCGCTCGTCGTCGCCCAGCGACAGGGTGGCGCCGACCACGTCCGGGCGGATCGGCAGCTCGCGGGCGTTCAGGTCCAGCAGGCAGACCAGGGTCACGCTGGCGGGGCGACCGTAGTCGAACAGTTCATTGAGCGCGGCGCGGATGGTGCGGCCGCTCATCAGCACGTCGTCCACCAGTACCAGGTGCTGGCCGTCGATCTCGAACGGCAGTTCGGAAGGCTGCACCTGGGGGTGCAGGCCGTTACGGGTGAAGTCGTCGCGGTAGAAGGACACGTCGAGCACGCCCAGGGCCTCGTCGCGGCCCAGGGCCTGGAGCAGGGCCTGGGCGACCCAGACGCCGCCGGTGCGGATGCCGATGAAGCGCGGGCTGTCGATCTGCCGGCCGACCAGGTGCTGGTTCAGGACCGCGGCCATGCGCGGCAACAGTTCGGCGGGGTCGGGTAGGGTCATGGGGTGTCCTCGAGGTGGGCTTCCAGCCAGCCTTGCAGCAGCAACGCGGCGGCCAGTGCATCGACCGGGTTGTCCCGGTAGCTGCCGCGCTGGCCCTGGGCCAGGCGCTCGCCCTTGGCGGGGTTGGGTAGGGTCATGGGGTGTCCTCGAGGTGGGCTTCCAGCCAACCTTGGAGTAACAGTGCGGCGGCCAGTGCATCGACCGGGTTGTCCCGGTAGCCGCCGCGCTGGCCTTGGGCCAGGCGCTCGCCCT
Organism: Pseudomonas sp.; assembly: GCA_035290985.1. Lineage (GTDB taxonomy): Bacteria > Pseudomonadota > Gammaproteobacteria > Pseudomonadales > Pseudomonadaceae > Aquipseudomonas. Next base: position 12,298 of record DATDTH010000565.1, read on the forward strand.
TGGCCGCATAGGTGGTCAGGCGTTCGTCGTGGGTGTGCACCGGCAGGTTGAAGCGGCCGTTGAGGCGGCGGGCGAATTTCTC
>DATDTH010000566.1:0-4236 GCA_035290985.1 Pseudomonas sp.
CCTGTTCGACAAGAGCCGCGGCAGCGGCGGTCGCATGGCCAGCAAGCGCAGCGACGCCGGCACACTCGACCTGGGCGCCCAGTATTTCACCGCCCGCGACCGCCGCTTCGTCGAAGTGGTTCAGCAATGGCAGTCCCGCGGCTGGGTCGCCGAGTGGACCCCCAGCCTCTACCACTACAGCGCCGGCAGCCTGAGCGCCTCGCCCGACGAGCAGGTGCGCTGGGTCGGCACCCCGCGCATGAGCGCCATCACCCGTGCCCTGCTCGGCGCTTTGCCGGTGTCCTTTTCCTGTCGGATCACCGAGGCCTTCCGCGGCCCCCAGCACTGGCACCTGCAGGACGCCGACGGCCAGAGCCACGGCCCGTTCAGCCATGTGGTGATCGCCACGCCAGCCCCCCAGGCCACCACCCTGTTGGCCACCGCGCCGAAGCTGGCCGGCGCCGCCGCCAGCGTGGCGATGGAGCCGACCTGGGCGATCGCCCTGGCCTTCGACAGCCCCCTGGAGACCCCGGTGGATGGCTGCTTCGTGCAGGACAGCCCCATCGACTGGCTGGTGCGCAATCGCAGCAAACCCGGTCGCGAGAGCCAACTGGACACCTGGGTGCTGCACGCCACCAGCCAGTGGAGCAAGCAACAGTTGGACCTGCCCAAGGAAACCGTGATCGAACAGTTGCACGGCGCCTTCGCCGAACTGATCGGCTGCACCCTGCCGGCCCCGACCTTCAGCCTGGCCCATCGCTGGCTCTATGCCCGCCCCGCCGCCGCCCACCAGTGGGGCGCCCTGGCCGACGTCGATCTGGGCCTGTATGCCTGTGGTGACTGGTGCCTGTCCGGCCGGGTGGAAGGCGCCTGGCTCAGCGGCCAGGAAGCGGCGCGCAAGCTGCTCGAGCACCTGCAATGAACCGCGGCCCGATCAAAGGGGGCGGGCCGCGCAAGCTGCTGCTGTCCAAATGGACCGCGGTCCAACCGGAAAATCGCGAAAAGCATTTTCTGGTGACCGAGCTGTTTTGTGACGAAGCAGGCAGCGTCCTGGCGATCGAACTGCAGGCGGTGCTCAGCCAACGCAGCGAGCGCCTGGATTGGCGCCAGCTGCAGGATGGCCAGCGCTGGCGCATGGGCTGGTGCTGATCGGTTTCCCAGAAGGTTGCGCCGCCTGATCTGAGCACTTTCGTAGGGCACGCCGCACATCGAGAGATCCGCATTGTGACGGTGCGCTGAGCGCACCCTACGGGTTCTACGGCCTTTTGACCCTTATGGGACCAACTGCTCGAGCCTCGGCAGCTCGCCGCGGGAGCGACCTTCACGCAGCACCCGGTTGAATTCGTCCAGCAGCGCGCGCTTGCCCATCGCCTTGGCGAACCCCAGGTACAGGGGATCGCGGGTCAGGGGCCTGGGCAGCAGGACGAAGCGATGGCGCTGCGTCTGCAGCTGTTCATCGGAGGTGATCAACCAGTTCAGACCGTCACGGCCGTTGCCGATAAAGGCCGCATCGATACGGCCATGCAGCAGCTTCTTCAGCCGCGCCACATGACGCTGGTCGCGCTCGAGGGTGATCACGCCCTCATCGATGGCCTGATCCACCTCGGCGCCGAAGCTGGCCCCGAGTTGGGCGCCGATCTTCTTGCCCCGCAGATCCTCGAGCTCATCGAACGCGAACTCCCGCCCCTGGAGCACCACTATGCCGATGTCGTCGTAATAGACGGGCTCCGAATAGTCGAATAGCGCCTCTCGCTCCCTGTTCCTCGACAGGCCTATCACCCCTCCCCGGCCGGCCAACGCACTCGAATAGGCCAGTTTCCAGGGAGACAGCTGGACCTCGATGGGGGTGCCCGAGGCCTTGGCGTAATAGGTCAGCAGCTCAGGCAGCAGGCCGCGGGCCTGGCCTTGCGGAGCGAGGTAGATCACTTCCGAATAGTTTTCATCGCCGAAGATCTTCAGCGCCTCAGCCCGGCACTCAAGATTCAGCAGCCCCAGAAAAACCAGTAGCAGCGTACGACTTCCAACCCACAACGTGCGCATCGGCTCAACCCACAAGAGGCACAGGGTCCGCTGATTATGGCTCCTCGCCAGCAAGCTGCAAGCTCGCGGACGCCACAGGCAGCCAATCCATGACAAAACTTGTACAAATTACTTGACCTGTACAATATCGAACCTATGATGGACGATAATTGTACAAAAGCAAGTGACTGTACAAGTAACGCTCAGAGGTTGCGTCCATGTCGCCATCTTCATCCAGCAAGCCCAAACTCGGCATCAGCGCCTGCCTGCTCGGCACCGAGGTGCGCTACAACGGTGGCCACAAGGAGTCGCGCCTGTGCAGCCGCAGCCTGGTCGAGCATTTCGATTTCGTTGCGGTCTGTCCCGAAGTCGCCATCGGCCTGGGCATCCCCCGCGAGCCGATCCGCCTGATCGGCGACCCGGCCGCGCCCCGCGCCGTCGGCACGGTACGGCACGAACGGGATGTAACCGCCCCTCTGGCCGAGTACGGCGCGCGCATGGCCGACGAACTGGCGGACCTCTCGGGCTATATCTTCATGCAGAAATCACCGTCCTGCGGCCTGGAGCGGGTCAAGGTCTACCAGGACGGCGGGCGACCGAGCGAACCCAGCGGCCGCGGCATCTTCGCCGCCGCCTTCTGCGCCCGTCACCCGGACCTGCCGGTGGAAGAGGATGGCCGGCTCAACGACCCGGTGCTGCGCGAGAATTTCATCACCCGCGTGTTCGTCTATGCCGAGTGGCAGGCCTTGCTGCAGGCCGGGCTCACGCGCCATGGCGTGATTGCCTTCCACTCCCGCTACAAGTACCTGCTGCTGGCCAACAACCCGCTGCAGTACCAGGCGCTCGGCCGCCTGCTCGGCGATCTGGGCCAGCACGACCTGCAGCAACTGGCCCCGCGCTATTTCAGCGCCCTGATGGTCGCGCTGAAAAAATGCGCCACCCGCGGCACCCACAGCAATGTGCTGCAGCACCTGAGCGGCTACCTCAAGCAGGCCCTGTCCAGCGATGAAAAGCTCGAGATCAATCAGTTGATCGATCAGTACCGCGAGGGCATGGTGCCTCTGGTGGTGCCCATGACCCTGCTCAAGCACCATTTCCGCCAACACCCGGATCAGTACGTGGCCCGCCAGGTCTACCTGCAGCCCCACCCGGAAAACCTCAGCCTGCGCAACGCGCTCTGAAACATGGACGCGTTCAACGAAAACGAACCCGATAGCGCCGATTACCAGGCCGCCCTGGCCAGCGGCCTGCTGCCGATTCGCGACGTCGCCCGCAGCACCGGGGTCAACGCGGTGACCCTGCGCGCCTGGGAACGCCGTTACGGCCTGATCGTGCCGCAGCGCACACCCAAGGGGCACCGGCTCTACTCCGCGGAGCATGTGGCGCGCATCCAGGCGATCCTCACCTGGCTCAACCGTGGCGTCTCGGTCAGCCAGGTCAAAGCCCTGCTGGACAGCCACCAACCCAACAACAAGGCTGGCGACAATGATTGGGACGACTGGCGTCAGACCCTGGTCCAGGCCATAGGCGCATTGGCCGAGCGGCGCCTGGACGAGGGTTTCAATCGGGCCCTGGCCCTCTACCCGCCACGCACCCTGTGCGAGCAGCTGTTGTTGCCCCTGCTGGCCGAGCTGGAACAGCGCTGGCAGGGCCAGTTCGGCGCCCAATTGGAGCAGGTGTTCTTCTATTCCTGGCTGCGCAGCAAGCTGGGCGCGCGCATTTACAACAACAACCGGCAGCACAACAACCGGCAACAAACTGGCGCACCGCTGCTGCTGGCTAACCTCTCGGTCCTGCCGATGGAGCCGGGGCTGTGGCTCTGCGCCTGGCTGGCCAGCAGCAGCGACTGCCCGGTGGAAGTGCTCGACTGGCCGCTGCCGCCCGGCGAACTCAACCTGGCCCTGGAGACCATGGCCCCACGGGCCATGCTGCTCTACTCCAGCCAGGCGCTGAGGACCAGCCAGCTGCGCCGTCAGCTGCCGAAACTCCACGGCAGCAGCCCGGTGCCGCTGCTCCTGGCCGGCCCGGCCGCCTTTATCCACCAGGACGAGCTGGCCGACCTGCCCGCCCTGCACCTGGTCTTCGATCCCCTCAGCGCCCACCACCGCCTGCTGCGCCTGGGCCTGCTCGCTCCCCGGAAGGACAACTGATGCGCCAACTGATCTGGTTCCGCACCGACCTGCGCGTGCACGACAACCGTGCCCTGAGCGCTGCCCTGGCCGTCGGCCCGACCGTCGC
>DATDTH010000567.1:0-6805 GCA_035290985.1 Pseudomonas sp.
GGCGGGTGCCGACCTCCCGGTGCGCACAGCGCACCCTACGAAAAGCGCATCGCCAGCAAGCTCTTTTCTCAGGCCCCACTGCGATCCCGGTTTGCTGCGCGACAGCGCGGCCTCTTAATCGACCCGATCCGTGCTCCTGATTTCGTAGACCGCATCCTCACTGCGCATAGGCCTGAGGTGAATCAAATAGCTGGCCTTGGGCTGGCCCAGGTTCATCTCGCGCAGGTTGAATCTGACATCCAGCTTGAGGTATTTGACTTCACCCGGCTTCACAGTAAAGGTCTGCTCAATATCGCGCGGTTCCCAACTGGCGGCCTTGCTTAGGCCGGTGACGCGCACGGTATGTTTGCCAGGGCTGAGCTCGACAGCGACGTGGGTATTGAACTTCAACTGGCCGATGCTGCGCCCATCGACTTGAACGTCCGGATACGACAGGCGCAGGGGCTGCATGCCCGGGTTGTCGGCCTTGGGCCGGTACAGATAGACCACACTCGAGTCGTTGTCGGGTTGCAGAGGCTCGAAGTAGCCAGGACCGCTGCAGCCAGCCAGCAATAGAAAAGTGCTCAGCATCAACAGGGGTATCGAGCGGGGTATCTGCATAACGCTTAGGTCCTGGCTAATGAAAAAAGAGGGGGTATTTTAGTGTGCTAAAGCCTTGTTGGGCTGCGCCTCATACGTCCAAGGCGAATATTTACTCAGCCCGGAAGCTCCAGACGATTTCCACCACCCGGATGGAAATAATGAGGTAAACGACAAACAAGACCATCTGGAAAATCCTGTGATGGCGCAGCTTTGCCAGTTGATGCAGTCCGTCACTGATATTCAGAAACAGCAGCACTGCCGACACCGCGATCAACCCCCAGCCTGTTAATTGCACGACAAAAAGGCCCAGGAAAACCTGATGATCGCCTTGCAGGGCATTCGTGCCCGCGGCAAAGAGCAAGGCGCAGACCAGGAGATTCTTGACGTTATCGAATACCTTGGCGGTCAGGTCGTCTTCAAGCAGCGCTCGGTACTTGCTCCATAGTCTTCGCATTTAGCCCTACCTGAAAAATCGATTCGCTATCCACAGTCGACCAGAACATCCGCGATTATGGAAGCGGGCCATGACAAAGACGAATAGCTGCCCCTTGTTTCCGCTCGATACGATAGCCGTCACCCCGGTTTCAATCTAGCCGGGCCAACAGCTTCAATATCATTCGCCAGCGCGTCGGCGAAACCCGCTGTTCATACGAACGGCACGCCGCGTGGTGGGTTACAGCAAGTAGGCTGTACTCGCCAAAGGCAGTACACCACAGGCGTACGATGTGGAATGCTCGTCGTATCCACAGGGCGCCTGGGCGGGCGGGCGGGCGCATGATACTGTACAGATAAACAGCCACCGGCACGCCCATGCAGTCCCAGCCCGATCCCCGCTTCTACTACCTGGCGAATTTCCAGCAGGCGCTGACCTGGCTGCGGGAGCGTTATGCCGACCTGCTGAGCGAGTCGGAGCAGGGCTTTTTGCGGCAATTCGCGGCCATGGAGACGGCCTCCCAGGCCTTGCTGGTGCGCATGATCATGCGCAAGGGCCCGCACTTTCGCGTCAGTAAGCTGGCCTATGCCGAGATCGGCTGCACCCGCCTGGCGGCGGCGCCCCTGCTCGACGCCGGCTGGATTCGCAATGATGCCGAGCTGCCCCTGGAGGCGTTGTTCAGCCTGCTGCGCAAGGACGAACTCCTCGAACACCTGGGTGACCGCCCGCGGCAAAAAACCCTGAAGAAAAGCCAACTGCTGGAGCAACTGGCCGAAGTCCATGCCGAGCTCCGGCCCTTCGCCGCCTGGTGCCCCGGCAGCGATGAGCAGGTCCTGAGCCTGTGCATCGACCCGCTCTGTGAACGCCTGCGCCTGATGTTCTTCGGCAACCTGCACCAGGATTGGTCGGAGTTCGTCCTGGCCGAGCTGGGCATCTTCCGTTACGAACCCGTGCCCCTGACACCGGACTCCCGCGCCTTTCGCCACCGGGCGGACGTGGACAGCTACCTGCAGTTGCAACGCAGCCGCGAAAGGTTCGAGGCCGGAGAACCGCTGGCCAGCGTCCTGCAACAGGTCAGTGCCCTGGCCTGTGACACGCCCTTCCTGGCGGCGCGGCGCGGCAAGCTGCTGTTTCGCATGGGCCAGCACCTGGAGCGCGAGGCCGATCTGGAGGGCGCGCTGGCCTTCTATGCCGACTGCCGGCATGGCGGTGCCCGCCTGCGGCGGATCCGGGTGCTGGAGCGCCTGGGTCGCCAGGCCCAGGCCCATGCACTGGCCAGCCATGCCGCGCTTGAACCCGAGGACGATGCCGAGGCGCAGGCCCTCGAGCGTGCGCTGGTGCGTCTTGGCCGCCAGCTTGGCCTGCCGCAGCCGGGCAAAGCCAAGCCGGTTGCGCCGCCACGGATCGATCTGCGCCTGCCCAAACCCGAGGCCCAGAGCGTCGAGTACGCGGTCAAAAGCCATCTGAGCGAACCCGCGGGGCCGGTGCACTATGTCGAGAACAGCCTGATCTGCAGCCTGTTCGGCCTGCTCTGCTGGGAGGCGATCTTCGCCCCCGTGCCGGGCGCCTTCTTCCACCCCTTCCAGAGCGGGCCGGTCGACCTGCTCAGTGCCGACTTTCACCCTCGGCGTGCCGAGCGGTTCGCCGCCTGCCTGGCGCACCTCGACTCGGAGGCCTACAAGCAGGTGATCCGGCAGAACCATGGGGACAAATTCGGCATCCAGTCGCCCTTCGTGTTTTGGTCCGCGCTCGATCAGCCGTTATTGGAGCAAGCCCTCGACTGCCTGCCCGCCGCGCACCTGCGCGCCTGGTTCACTCGCCTGTTGCGTGACATCAAGGCCAACCGCGCCGGCATGCCGGACCTGATCCAGTTCTGGCCGGCCGAGCGGCGCTACCGGATGATCGAGGTCAAGGGCCCGGGCGACCGCCTGCAGGACAACCAGCGCCGCTGGCTGGCCTTCTGCGCCGAGCACGGCATGCCGGTGGACGTCTGCTACGTGCAATGGGCCGAGGCATGAAGTATCGGGTGGCCGTGCGCGCGCTCTGTGAGTTCACCGCCAAGGTGGGCGACCTGGATTTGCGCTTCACCCCCTCGCCCACGGCCCAGGAGGGCATGGCCGGCCACGCCACTGTGGTGTCCCGCCGTGGCCCGGGCTACCAGGCCGAACTGCCCTTGAGCGGCGATTATCGGGGCTTGCAGGTACGCGGCCGGGCGGACGGCTACGACCCGGATGAAAACCTGCTGGAGGAGATCAAGACCCACCGGGGCGATATCAGCCGCATCCCCGAGAACCACCGCCTGCTGCACTGGGCCCAGGCCAAGGTCTACGGCTGGCTGCTCTGCTGCGAACGCAACCTGCCGGAGATCAACCTGGCGCTGGTCTACTTCAACGTCATCACCCAGCATGAAACGGCCTTTCGCCTGACTGCCACGGCCGATGAGCTGCGTGGGTTCTTCGAGTTGCACTGCGGCCGCTATATCCACTGGGCCGAACACGAGCGCGAGCACCGAGAGCGGCGCAATGCAGCGCTGGCCCGCCTGCGTTTCCCCCACGCCGAATTTCGCAGTGGCCAGCGCCCCCTGGCCGAGTCGGTCTACCGGGCCGCTCGCGATGGGCACTGCCTGATGGCCCAGGCCACCACCGGCATCGGTAAAACCCTCGGCACCCTGTTTCCGCAACTCAAGGCCTTTCCCGAGCACGAGCTGGATCGGCTGTTCTTTCTCACGGCGAAAACGCCGGGGCGACGCCTGGCGCTGGACGCGCTGGCCACCCTGCGCAGCCAGGAAGAAGCCATGCCCCTGCGGGTGCTGGAGCATGTCGCCCGCGACAAGGCCTGCGAACACCCGGACAAGGCCTGCCATGGCGACGCCTGCCCGCTGGCCAAGGGTTTCTATGACCGCTTGCCGGCCGCCCGCCAGGCGGCCCTCGAGCGCCACTGGCTGAACCAGGACAGCGTGCGCGACACCGCACTGGCCCATGGCATCTGCCCCTACTACCTGAGCCAGGAGCTGTGTCGCTGGGCCGATGTGCTGGTCTGCGATTACAACTACTACTTCGACATGGGCGGCCTGCTCCACAGCCTGACCCTGCTCAACGAATGGCGGGTCACCCTGCTGGTGGACGAAGCCCACAACCTGATCGAGCGTGCCCGCGGCATGTACAGCGCCGAGCTCAACCAGCTGCGCTTCGAGGCCGTGCGGCGGATCGCCCCGGGCGTGATGAAGGCGCCGCTGGAGCGCATCAGCCGTCACTGGCAACAGCTGGAGCGCGAGCAGGAGCTGGCCTATCAGGTTTACCCCAGCACTCCCGACCTGTTCATCATGGCCCTGCAGAAAGCCGTCACCGCGCTCACCGATCACCTGAGCGAGCAACCGGCCGGCAATGCCGGCGAGCTGCTGCAGTTCTACTTGGATGCCATGCTGTTCTGCCGGCTGGCCGAGGTCTTCGGTGCCCACTCCCTGTTCGATATCAGCCGCGACCTGGGCAGTGGCCGGTCGGTGTCGACCCTGTGCATTCGCAATATAGTGCCCGCCCCCTTCCTGGCGCCGCGCTTCCAGGCCGCCCACAGTTGCACCTTGTTTTCCGCCACCCTGAGCCCCGCGCACTATTACGCCGACCTGCTGGGCCTGCCGGAGGAAACGCCGTGGATAGACGTGGAGTCGCCGTTCAGTGCCGAGCAATTGCAGGTGCAGGCGGTCAGCAACCTGTCGACCCGCTATGCCCATCGCGACTACTCGCTGGCCCCCATCGGCGCCTTGATGGCGCGCCAGTTCGCCGAACGCCCCGGCAATTATCTGGCCTTTTTCAGCAGCTACAGCTACCTGCAATCGGTGTTGACTGCGTTTTGCGCGGCCCATCCGCAAATCCCGGTCTGGGTGCAATCACGGCAGATGGATGAAGGCGAGCGCCAGGGCTTTCTCGAGCGCTTTCGCAGCGACGGCCGCGGCATCGGCTTCGCCGTGCTGGGCGGAGCATTCGGCGAGGGCATCGACCTGCCCGGCGATCGACTGATCGGGGCCTTTATCGCCACCCTCGGGTTGCCGCAGATCAATCCGGTCAATGAGGAAATCAAGCAACGCATGCAGGGGATGTTCGGCAATCAATATGGCTACGACTACACCTACCTCTACCCCGGCCTGCAAAAAGTCGTGCAGGCCGCGGGCCGGGTCATTCGCACCGTCCAGGACCGGGGTGTCGTGTACCTGATCGACGACCGCTTCAACCAGCCAGCCATCCGCAAGCTGCTCCCCACCTGGTGGCACGTCGGCCGTTGCCGGTTGCCGCTGGGCTAGAGCCCTACTTTTTCCATCGCCAAGATTCACGGGTTTCACCCGCGTGGCTTCTAAAGGAGCGGAATCAAGCCCCCATGGAACCTCACGTCGCCCGGCCGCGGCGCGTCTTCGAACCTGGGCAGAATTCCAGTTAGAATGGCCGACCTCCCGCGACCAGCCCGGCAAAAAACCATGTCCCTGCCTGCACACCAGTTAGAGCTGTTAAGCCCGGCGCGCGATGCCGCCATTGCCAAGGAAGCCATACTGCATGGCGCCGACGCCGTGTATATCGGCGGTCCGAGCTTTGGCGCGCGGCACAATGCCAGTAACAGCGTGGCGGACATCGCGGACCTGGTGCGCTTCGCTCACCTGTTCCATGCCAAGGTCTTCGTCACCATCAATACCATTCTGCATGACGATGAACTGGAGCCGGCACGCCAGCTGATCTGGCAACTGTACGACGCGGGGGTCGATGCGCTGATCGTGCAGGACATGGGCGTGCTGGAGATGGACATTCCGCCCATCGAGCTGCATGCCAGCACCCAGACCGATATTCGCACCCTGGACAAGGCCCGGTTCCTCTCGGCCGCCGGCTTTTCCCAACTGGTGCTGGCGCGCGAGCTCAACCTGCAGGAAATCCGCGGCATCAGCGAGAACGTCGACTCGGCCATCGAGTTCTTTATCCATGGCGCGCTCTGCGTGGCCTTTTCCGGCCAGTGCAACATCTCCCATGCGCATACCGGCCGCAGCGCCAACCGCGGCGACTGCTCGCAAGCCTGCCGCCTGCCCTACACCCTGAAGGACGACCAGGGCCGCGTGGTGGCCTACGACAAGCACCTGCTGTCGATGAAGGACAACAACCAGACCGCCAACCTGGCCGACCTGGTGGATGCCGGCGTGCGCTCCTTCAAGATCGAGGGGCGCTACAAGGACATGAGCTACGTGAAGAACATCACGGCCCATTACCGCCAGCAGCTCGACGCCATTCTCACCGCCCGCCCGGAGCTGGCCCGCAGCGCCAGCGGCTTTACCCAACACTTCTTCGCGCCCGACACGGAAAAGACCTTCCACCGTGGCAGCACGGACTATTTCGTCACGGATCGCAAGATCGACATCGGTGCGTTCGAGTCGCCGAAGTTCGTCGGCCTGCCGGTGGGTCAGGTGCTCAAGGTCGGCAAGCACGACCTCACCGTGCAAACCACTGAACGCTTGAGTAATGGCGACGGCCTCAATGTGCAGGTCAAGCGCGACGTGCTGGGCTTTCGCGCCAATACGGTGGAAGAGCTCGGCCAGGTCGAGGAAGACGGCAGTATCCAATGGCAGTACCGCGTGGTGCCCAATGAAATGCCGGTGGACCTCAAGCAGCTGCGCCCGCAACATGTGCTGAACCGCAACCTCGACCATAACTGGCAGCAGGCGCTGCTCAAGACTTCGGCCGAGCGCCGGGTCGCCGTCGACTGGCAGGTCCAGCTGAGCGAGACACAGTTGCAACTGAGCGTGACAAGCGAAGAAGGCAT
>DATDTH010000568.1:0-4294 GCA_035290985.1 Pseudomonas sp.
GAACGCGAAACCGGCCGCAGCTTGCCCCTGGACGATCCGCGCCTGATCCAGCAGCAGGGCGCCCTGGAGCAACTGGCCAGCTACGGCCTGCGTCCGGCGGCCTGATTCGCCGCCCCCGGAAGGCCCCATGATCCCTGGCGATTGCGTGGGCCTGCTTCTCTTCGAGCAGTGGCCGGTTTGGACACTGCCTTGGCAGCGCGGAACTCCAGATGCCCGATTCAGCGGCTTCACCCAGCACCGATCAATTGCTCACCACCCATCTGCGGCGCCTGCTGGCCTACCATGGCTGGGCCTACGAACGCTTGATCCACAGCCTGCAGGCCCTGGACGAAGCCGACTACCGGGCCCCTCGCGGGCTGTTCTTCGGCAGCCTGCACGGCACCCTCAATCACCTGGCGGTGGCCGACCGCCTCTGGTTGGCACGGGTCCGCCACGAGCCCAGGCCATTCGACAGCCTGGGCGCCGAAGCGGCCACCGATCTGCCCAGCCTCGGCCATTTCATCGATGAAGGGCTGGGCGCCTGGCAGGCCTGGCTGAGCCAGCAGAACGACCAGAGCCTGTGCCAACCCCTGGCGTACCACAGCATGGACGGCAACACCCACTCCAAGCCCCTGGCCGACTTGCTGCTGCACCTGGTCAATCATGGCACCCACCATCGCGGCCAGATCAGCGCGGCCCTGACCGCCCTGGGCCAACCGGCACCGGTACTCGATTACCTGTATTTCCTACCCGAGCACTTATGAACGAAGAACATGCGCGCCTGATGCGCCTGGCCAGTGCCGCCGCCCTGGCGGTGGCCATCGGCCTGGCCCTGTGCAAGGCGATAGCCTGGTGGTTGAGCGGCTCGGTCAGTTTACTGGCCGGCCTGACCGACTCGCTGCTGGACAGCGCCGCGTCGCTGCTCAACTTGCTGGCCGTGCACTATGCCCTGCGTCCGGCCGACCATGACCACCGCTACGGCCATGGCAAGGCCGAGGCCCTGGCCGGGCTGGGCCAGGCCCTGTTTATCGGCGTCAGCGCCGTGCTGATCGGCGTGCATGGGGTCGATCGTCTGCTGCATCCCCAGCCCCTGGGCGCCCAGGGCCTGGGCATCGCGGTGATACTGCTGTCCCTGGTGCTGACCGGCGCCCTGCTGCTGTTTCAGCGACATGTGGTGCGCCGCACCGGCTCCACCGCGATCCGCGCTGATTCGCTGCATTACCGCTCCGACCTGCTGCTCAATGCCAGCATCCTGCTCGCCCTGCTGCTGGCCAGCTACGGCTGGGAACGGCTGGATGCCATCTGCGGCATCGCCATCGCCTTCTATATCCTCTGGAGCGCCCAGGAAATCGCCCGCGAAGCCGCCGCCGTGTTGATGGACAAGGAACTCGCGCCGGAGCTCAGCGAGCGCATGCATGTCCTGGCATGCGGCGTTCCCGAGGTGCTGGGTGCCCACGACCTGCGCACCCGGGTTTCCGGCCGCCACTGGTTCGTCCAGCTGCATGTGGTGCTACCCGGCGAACTGAGCCTGTTGCAAGCCCATGAATTGTGCGATCGGGTGGAGGCGGCGATTCGCGCCGAGTTTCCCCGGGCCGAGGTGCTGGTACACGCCGACCCACCGGGCGTGCTCGAGCACGGCTAGTCGGGACAGGGCCAACCGACGATTTTGCGCATATCCTGAGCGAGCCAACCTTAGCCGGGGTGCGCTGCCATGAAAAAGACCAGCCTCGAAGCCCTCGATCGCGCCCATCAGCCGGAGGCGATCCGCCAACGCCTGGACACGAGCGACAGGCCCCAGCATGTCTCCGATGCCGTGCTGGGCGCGATAGACGGTTGCATCACGACCTTCGCGGTGGTCTGCGGCACTGTCGGCGCGGGGCTCTCGCCCTCGGTCGCGCTGATCCTCGGCTTTGCCAACCTGTTGGCCGACGGCTTCAGCATGGCCATCAGCAATTACGAGGCAAGCAAAGCCCAACTGGAGTTTCGCGACGGCATCCGGCGCATGGAGGAGGAGCATATCGACCGGGTGCCCGCGGGCGAACTCGAAGAGATTCGCCAGATCTTCTGCCGCAAGGGTTTCACCGGGGAGATGCTCGAGGCCATAGTCGCCACCATCAGCCGGGACCGGCAACTCTGGGTCGAAACCATGCTCACCGAAGAGCATAAGCTGCAGACGGTGACCATCGAACCCCTGCGCTCCGCCACCGTGACCTTCGCCACCTTCCTTCTGGCCGGCGCCATCCCTCTGCTGCCTTTTTTCATAACCGATGCGCAGCCGCACTGGCGCTTTATCGCGAGCGCGGGCCTGGCCGGCACCGTGTTCTTCACCATCGGCATGCTCAAGAGCCTGGTGTTCGCCAAGCCGATCCTGCGTTCCGGCCTGAGCACCCTGCTGACCGGCGGCACGGCCGCAGCCCTCGCCTACGTCACGGGCGCCCTGCTGCGCCACGCTTTCGGCATCGGCTAGTCTGGCTCGCCAGAACCAAAAAGGGAGGCCTTGCGGCCTCCCTTCGTGAACTTGTCCGGTGCTGGCGAGGGTATCGCCGCTTTCTTCGCCCGCCTGGTTGGGCGGTGCGGACCCGGGAGCCGCGACGACCCGATAGGGTCGGCGGCCGCGGCGCACCTGGTTGGGCGAGCCGCCTGGACACTGTCGTCCGGGCCTTGAAACTGAGGTAAAGCTTAACGGCAGCGGCGCGACACAGGATTGCGAATATTGCTCAAATACAGATTACTTGCGCAATTTTTAGCCCAGCGAGCACAATATCGCGCAATCCACATATCAATTCAGGACAACATGAACAAACTCGACCGCTACGACCTGAATATCCTGGCCGCCTTGCAGCACGATGCCACCCTGTCCAACCAGGAACTGGCCGAACGCATCGGCTTGTCGCCTTCGCCCTGTTCCCGTCGGGTCAAGCAGTTGCAGGACGACGGTTACATCGTCCGCCAGGTGGCCTTGCTGGATCGCAAGAAGCTCGGCCTGAGCCTGACCGCCTTCGTGCAGATCGGCATGGACCGGCACACCCCGGAACGCTTCGAGCACTTCGAGTCGGTGATCCGCCAGTGCCCGGAAGTGCTGGAGTGCAACCTGGTGACGGGGATGGACGCCGACTACCAGTTGAAGGTGGTGGTGGCGGATATGGAGCATTACCAGAAGTTCCTGCTCGGCCAGTTGACCCGCATCGAGGGCGTCAGCAGCGTGCGTTCGAGCTTCGTGCTCAACCAGGTGATCGCCAGCACCGAACTGCCGCTGCAGCATTTACGCGGCTGACAGGCCGCCACCCGCATGTGCCTCGCGTATACTCGCCGCCCCGATCGCCAGGGCAGCCCTGGCCCTGTACCGCTGGAGGTGACTGTGGATCCCAAAGTATTCGAAGAGTGGATGATGATCATCCTGGTCGGCGGCCTGGTGCTGTTCATGGCCTTTATCGTCTGGGACCTGGCGAAGAAATCCAAGGCCGGGCGTTACGGCAGCATGGTGCTGTTCTTCGCCCTGGGCCTGGGCGTGCTGGGCTTCGTCATCAAGACGGTGGTCATCGGTACGCTGGAAGGGTTCTGATTTCGCGCCTACCCCGTAAATACGCGGGTTGCACCCGCCCCGTTGGGTGGAGCCGCATAACCGTAGGTTGGGTTAGGCGCGCGGCGCGCATGCCAGGGACCTATGGGCGGCTGCTGGCGCCGTAACCCAACAAGCGCGCCGAACCGGGATCACCGCCATCGAGTCAATTGCTGCCTTAGCCCAGCGAGGCCGGCACTTCCCGCCAGGTTCCCAGCTCGAGGCCGTCCAGGCTCCAGGGGCCGATCCGCACCCGCACCAGGCGCAGGGTCGGCAGGCCGACCGCCGCCGTCATGCGCCGCACCTGGCGGTTGCGCCCCTCGCGTATCACCAGTTCGAGCCAGGCGGTGGGCACGCTCTTGCGAAAGCGCACCGGTGGATCACGCGGCCAGAGCGACGGTTCCTCCAGCAGCCGGGCCTCGGCCGGCCGGGTCGGTCCGTCGTTGAGCTGCACGCCCTCGCGCAGTTGCCGTAGCTGTTCGTCCGTCGGCAGCCCCTCCACCTGCACCCAGTAGGTCTTGGCCAGCTTGTGCTTGGGGTCGGCGATCCGCGCCTGCAACTGGCCGTCGTTGGTCAGCAGCAGCAGGCCTTCACTGTCGCGGTCCAGGCGCCCGGCCGGGTAGATGCCGGGGATGGCGATGAATTCCTTGAGGGTGCTGCGCCCCTCGCCGTCGCTGAACTGGGTCAGCACATCGAAGGGCTTGTTGAACAGAATCAGCCGCGGCTCGGCCGGCGGCGCCTTGGCCACCCGGCGCG
>DATDTH010000569.1:0-4609 GCA_035290985.1 Pseudomonas sp.
GACCTGGCCCAGGCCAGTGGCCGGGACCGCTGGAGCCTGTCGCGGGATTTCCGCCAGCTCTATGGCACCAGCCCCTACCGCTACCTGACCCTGCGCCGCCTCGACCGGGTGCGGCTGCTGATCATGACCGGCACCTCGCTGACCGACGCAGCGGCCCAGATGGGCTTTGCCGACCAAAGCCACATGACCCGCCACTTCACCCGCGCCTACGGCATCCCACCTGCCCAGTGGCTGAGAATGCTCGGACGGGCGCCGGCCCGCACGATCGTACAAGACGCCCTGCCCGCCCGGCCCTAGCCTGAGCCCTGATTCCGCGCACCGAGGAGGCCCCAATGCTTGACCAACAGACCGCTGCACAGCCCGCCGCAAGCCCCTACCTGGCACTCAACCTGGCCGAAAAGCTCGCCCTGATCAACGAACGCTGGACGCCCAAGGTGATCGCCGAGATGAACGACTACCAGTTCAAGCTGGTAAAGCTGGAGGGCGACTTCATCTGGCACGCCCACGCGGAAACCGATGAGACCTTTATCGTGCTGGACGGCCAGTTGCGCATCGATTTTCGCGACGGCGCCGTCGTCCTGAACAGCGGTGAAATGTTCGTCGTGCCCAAGGGGGTGGAGCACAAACCCTATGCGCAACACGAGGTCAAGGTGCTGCTGATCGAGCCACGGGGCGTGCTCAATACCGGAGAGGAAAACGGGGAGCGTACCGCCCTCAATGATCAGTGGATCTAGGCGGTCCGCCGCCCGCCCTGCCGATTACCAGGGGCGGGACGGCCATCCGCCCCACCAACCAACCAAGCGAAACCCTAAGCGCTTGATCGCGCGAATGATTTTTTAGAAGTTTGGCTTGACAGCTTGGGGCTGGACGAGAATAATGCGCGCCACTTGGCTACGTAGCTCAGCTGGTTAGAGCATAGCATTCATAATGCTGGGGTCCGGGGTTCAAGTCCCTGCGTAGCCACCAAATTGATATTTCAGGCCGTCTCCGACGGATTCTGAAAACCCTGAAAAGCCCGCCTTGTGCGGGCTTTTTAGTTTCTGCCGTATCTCACCCTAAGTAACTGCAAAAAAATGGACCCAGAAAGGGACAGCTTTATTTTCGATCGCCTCCAATTTTGCAAAAGCAAATCGCTAACCAAACAACGCGCGCTGCCACTGCTGCTCACCAATGATGGCTATGGGACTGCCCCCTTCGCGCAATTCGACCGCCTTCATGATCTTGGTGCCGTAGCTACTATGGCGCCACTGCTCGTTGCCAATGCTTCCTACGACCAGATAGTGAATTTTCTTACTGACGCCGCCACCGATCAGTCCACCGCGACTTTCCACAAGCGCTTGGCAGTCTTTACGGGGGCCGTAAGCCATGATTCCGGTAAACACAAATAGACGCCCATCCCAAACAAGCTCAGGTTCCGGGCTATTCAGCGGCAGATCGTTGGGGGCGGTATAGGCATGCTCGCTGGCTTTAGGTCGGTCAAGGCTGAGTCCGGAAAACCCGTGCAGCATGTTTATAAGCTCAGCCGACTCTTCGGCATCGAGGACACCATCCTGAAGCATGACTGCTAGGCGGGCATATAGCATATTGATCACGGGGTCATCGAAATGCATGAGGTTGGCCTGCAGCCAATCCTGGAGAAACAGAGCCTCAGCGGTGTTCACTACACCATCAGCGGTAAGCCCAGCCGCCAGACCTACCAGCGCGTCTGCAGTTCGTCTATCGATTCGGGACTTATGAAAATATTTATTGTCTTCAAATTCGCTATGCAGATCGACCACAGCATTCACTCCATCGACTGGTAATTTATTCTGCCAAAGCATCTCGGCCTACCGTTTTACTTTGCAGACTGATCAATCGCTCGTACCGCCATAGCGCCAGCGGCACCTCCCTCAAATCGCCACAATCCCCCGGCACTTGGGGTACGTCGAACAACCCCAAAACAGGTTCCCGGTATTCAGCCCACGCTTGGCCGTGCGCTGTTGCATGGCTGAGTTACAAATCGGACAGGCCGGGGCAGCGGTTTGAAGGACCGGCGCGGCCACGACTGGTGCAGGGGCTGGTGTTGTTGGGGCTGATTCTGGTGCAGAAGCAGACGGTTTGGGCGGCTGGCTGCGCGCAGCAGCGATCCAGCGTTTCAGCTCGCTGTTATCCACCAGGTGGATATTGCGGCCGCTGGCGAAGGCCTTGGCCTCGGCAGTAAAGGTGCCCGAGGTCACCACGTAACCACCCACGGCGCCCTCGGCCGCCATCACCCCGAAGAACTCGCGGATCACCGTCACGCCCACCTTGAGCGCCCGCCATTGCTTGCATTGGACCAGGTGTTTTTCGCCATTCCTATGCAGGATCAGGTCGATGCCGCCGTCCGGGCCGTTGCCGCCCAGCTCGCTGACGCTAAAGCCCTGGCGGCGAAAGGCTTCGCCGACCAGCAGCTCGAACTGCTGCCAGCTAATGCCGTCCAGGGTCTTGCCGG
The DNA here is from genome assembly GCA_035290985.1 of Pseudomonas sp. Lineage (GTDB taxonomy): Bacteria > Pseudomonadota > Gammaproteobacteria > Pseudomonadales > Pseudomonadaceae > Aquipseudomonas. The sequence goes on from DATDTH010000569.1 coordinate 2,471, forward strand.
GTTGGGTAGCGCTGGCGACGTCGGCCAGTAACTTGCGGCGCCGCGCTCGGCCGATCACCGAGCCGATGGCGCCTAGCCCAAAAGCCACCAGCAGGATGTATTGGCCGACCATGGCAAAGGTACGGAACACCTGACCGACCATCAGTTGCGCGAATTGATTGGGGTCTTTGAAGGGTGCCGGCTGGCTGATGGCGATGGGATGCAGAATGAACCAGGCCGCTACAGCGAGCAGCACACCCACCCACCAAGGCAAGCGACTGACGAGGGTGATCAGGTCTTCGAAAGCGGAGGTTCGTTTACGACGGGCCATCCATGACTCCAAATTGCCTTTATTGGCAAAATGCCATCTCCGTCACACTAGCGCTTCATGGAGGCAGTCGTAAAGCGGCATGCTGGAAATCGAGCGCGGTCGAACGCCACACCCTGATGCCCTCCCCGGGTTAGCTCAGAAGAACACCTCCGCCGACACGCCAAAGCGTGTGGCCAGGGCGCGGATCTGCCGCACATTGAGTTGGCGCTTGCCGCCCAGAATCTCCGAGAGCACCGACTGAGCGCCCACTTCCGGTAGATCCGCCTGGCTCAGGCCGTGCTCCTGCATCAGGTAGCGCAGGACCTCGATGCCACCCACCGCGGGTAAGGGCCGGCGGGCTTCGTCATACGCCTCGATAAGGTCGCCCATATGAACAGCCAGGCTGGCCAACGGATGGTCTTCATCCTCACCGACCATGCCCAGCAGTTCATCCAGGGCGTTGACCAGCGCGTCGTAGTCGTCTTCATTGCCCGGCTTGGCGAGCAGGGGCGCCACATAGCGCCAATGTTCACTGGCCTGTTTGATGAGCGAGGTCATCGTCATTCCCTCCACTTGCCTTTGTCATATTCCCCATGGTCCAGCACCTGCTGGATAAACAGCTTCTGCGCCCGGTAATGCATCAAGGCAATGAGGCGCAGTTTGTTGCCGCCGATATCGATGACGTGTTGCGCCTCTATCTCACCCGTGAGCCAGCAGCGGCTCGACTTCATGCGCTATGGCTTCGCCATTGACCGCCATGGTCGTAGACAGGGCGTACTCGCTTTGCAGGTTCATCCAGAACAGTGGGGACGTATCGAAGTAACGCCCCAAGCGGATGGCCATATCGGCCGTCACGCCACGGCGCTCACGCACGATATCGTTAACCGTAGGCGCGGACACATGCAGGGCACGCGCCAGCGCGGCCGGGGTAATGCCCAGTGGCTCCAGGAACTCTTCGCGAAGTATTTCGCCCGGATGAATGGGGCGCATTCCGTTGATGATCATGGCGCGTCCTCCTTAGTGATAATCGACGATTTCAACGTTGATCGGCCCTGCATCTGTCCACTCAAAACAGATGCGGAACTGATCGTTAATCCTGATGCTGTACTGCCCAGCCCGATTCCCATGCAGCGCCTCAAGCCGGTTACCCGGCGGCGACCTCATGTCTCGAAGCTCGACAGCGGCATGCAACATGGCAAGCTTTCTGGTGGCGACGCTGAGGATATTGCTCCATCGCCTGGAGCTGCCCGTTTCAAAAAGAGCCTGGGTTTCTGCGCATCTGAAAGTCAGGATCACGCTTTAATCCTTAACGTTAAGCGTTACTATCCATCCTAGAGGCATCACGGTCGGCCGTCAAACGCTTGCATGCCCTCCTCGGACCAGAGGAAGAACCTCAAAGCGGCCCCCTTTACGCGGGAGAAGAGACCGGCCCCTCGCCGAGCCACCGCCGGGTGCCTGCAGCAAAAACGGCCGATGCCACTGCTGCCCCGCACCCCTGCTCGAGCATTTTCAGGAAAAATCTGCCTGCATTGGGGCGCTTGTCCGCGTGGGTTACGCCGCGCGGAGAGTTCGGCGTGGCTTGCCAGACCGGCTTTCTGCGCGGCTAACCCACCCTACGAAATGCGTGCCTGCGTAGCCTGCGTGGGAGCTGCGGGGGCGCCCCTGAAAAGCCCTGCCCTAGCCCGTCCGAAACGTCCGAATCCCCTAGCAGCCTGTCGGACTTGAATTCATACAAAGCCAGCGCCCGACGAAGGCAAAGCGAATCGCTCATTATTTGAGCGGCTTAAGCGGTTATTCCCCCTGAATTATTGAATTCGAGCGGATTTAGCCTTTGTTTACGCATAGTTAAC
>DATDTH010000570.1:0-10266 GCA_035290985.1 Pseudomonas sp.
TCGATGCACTGCATCAGAACGGCAAGCTCATCCCCACCGACTGGCAGAAGCGGCTGCAGCACAACGCCTCACCCTACACCTCGACCATCGTGTTCCTGGTGCGCAAGGGCAACCCCGAAGGCATCAAGGACTGGGACGACCTGGTCAAGCCGGGCGTGGACGTGATCACCCCGAACCCCAAGACCTCCGGTGGCGCCCGCTGGAACTTCCTCGCCGCCTGGGCCTATGCCCAGCAGCAATACGGCAGCGAAGCCGAGGCCAAAACTTTCGTTGAGAAGCTCTACAAGAACGTGCCGGTCCTGGACACCGGCGCCCGCGGCTCGACCATCACCTTCGTCAACAACAAGATCGGCGACGTGCTGCTGGCCTGGGAAAACGAAGCCTTCCTCGCCCTGCAGGAAGAAGGCGGCGAACAGTTCGAGATCATCGCCCCTTCGCTGTCGATCCTCGCCGAACCGCCGGTGGCGGTGATGGACAAGAACGTCGACAGGAAAGGCACCCGCAAGCTAGCCGAGGCCTACCTCGACTACCTGTACAGCGACGAAGGCCAGCGCATCGCCGCGAAGAATTTCTACCGCCCGCGCAACGCGAAAGTCGCCGCCGAATTCGCCAAGCAGTTCCCCGACCTCAAGCTGGTCACTGTCGACAAGGACTTCAACGGCTGGAAAAGCGCCCAACCGAAGTTCTTCAACGATGGCGGGGTGTTCGACCAGATCTACCAGGCGCAGTGAGGGTATGCAGCATGGGTATCGCGTTGCTCAACCCATCCTACGGGCTTACTCCCTACCGCTGAGGTCTTATGTCTAGCCGCACTTCCCCCGTCATACCCGGCTTCGGGCTGACGCTGGGCTACACCCTGGTGTACCTCAGCCTGTTGGTGCTGATTCCCCTGGGTGCCATGTTCGTCCACGCGGCCCAGCTCAGCTGGGGAGAGTTCTGGGCCATTATTTCCGCGCCGCGGGTGCTGGCCGCGCTGAAGCTGAGCTTCGCCACCGCCTTCGCCGCCGCCCTGGTCAACGGCCTTATCGGCACCCTGCTGGCCTGGGCACTGGTGCGTTACCGCTTCCCGGGGCGCAAGGTCATCGAGGCGATGATCGACCTGCCCTTCGCCTTGCCCACCGCGGTGGCCGGGATCGCCCTGACCGCGCTCTACGCCCCGACCGGCCTGATCGGCCAGTTCGCCACCGACCTGGACTTCAAAATCGCCTACACCCCGATCGGCATCACCCTGGCGCTGATCTTCGTCACCTTGCCGTTCATGGTCCGGACCCTGCAACCGGTGTTGGCCGACATCCCCAAGGAGATCGAAGAGGCCGCCGCCTGCCTGGGCGCCAAGCCCCTGCAGGTGTTCCGCCATGTGCTGTTGCCGGCCCTGCTGCCAGCCTGGCTGACCGGCTTTTCCCTGGCCTTCGCCCGCGGCGTCGGCGAGTACGGCTCGGTGATCTTCATCGCCGGCAATATGCCGATGAAGACCGAGATCCTGCCGCTGCTGATCATGGTCAAGCTCGACCAGTACGACTACACCGGCGCCACCGCCATCGGCGTATTGATGCTGGTGGTCTCCTTCATCCTGCTGCTGCTGATCAACCTGCTGCAGCGGCAAATTGGCAAAGCCTGAGGGGGTCGTCATGTCGTCCATTTCCCTAACCGCGACGGCCTCCGCCACGGCCAGCCGCCGTGGTCACCTGCTGGGGCGTCGGCTGTTGATACTCGCGGCCTGGCTGGTGTTCGCACTGTTCTTGCTGCTGCCGCTGCTGGTAGTGCTGAGCGAGGCCCTGAAGCAGGGCCTGGGCACCTTCTTCACGGCGATCTTCGAGGCCGACGCGTTGTCCGCGCTGAAGCTGACCCTGCTCGCCGTGGGCATCTCGGTGCCGTTGAACCTGGTCTTCGGCGTCACCGCCGCCTGGTGCGTGAGCAAGTACGAGTTCCGCGGCAAGAGCCTGCTGGTGACCCTGATCGACCTGCCCTTCTCGGTCTCGCCGGTGATCGCCGGCCTGGTCTATGTGCTGCTGTTCGGCGCCCAGGGCTTTTTCGGCGAGTGGCTGCAGGACCGCGATATCCAGATCATCTTCGCCCTGCCGGGCATCGTCCTGGCGACCATCTTCGTCACCCTGCCCTTCGTCGCCCGCGAGCTGATTCCGCTGATGCAGGAGCAGGGCACCCAGGAGGAGGAAGCCGCGCGCCTGCTCGGCGCCAACGGCTGGCAGATGTTCTGGCATGTCACCCTGCCGAACATCAAATGGGGCCTGATCTATGGCGTGGTGCTGTGCGCCGCCCGGGCCATGGGCGAGTTCGGCGCGGTGTCGGTGGTGTCCGGGCACATCCGTGGCTACACCAACACCCTGCCGCTGCACGTCGAGATTCTCTACAACGAATACAACCACGTCGCCGCCTTCAGCGTCGCCAGCCTGCTGCTGCTCCTGGCGCTGCTGATCCTGCTGCTCAAGCAGTGGAGCGAGTCGCGCATCAACCGCCTGAAAGCCAGTGCTGGCGAGGAATAAGTCATGAGTATCGCAATCAGCCACGTCAGCAAGCAGTTCAACGCCTTCAAGGCGCTGAACGACATCAACCTGAATATCCAGAGCGGTGAGCTGGTCGCCCTGCTCGGCCCGTCCGGCTGCGGCAAGACCACCCTGCTGCGGATCATCGCCGGCCTGGAAACCCCGGACAACGGCAGCATCCAGTTCCACGGCGAGGACGTGTCCAGCCGCGACGTGCGCGATCGCAACGTCGGTTTCGTCTTCCAGCACTACGCCCTGTTCCGCCACATGACGGTGTTCGACAACGTCGCCTTCGGCCTGCGGATGAAACCGAAGAAGCAACGGCCCAGCGAGGCGGTGATCGCCCGCAAGGTCCACGACCTGCTCGACCTGGTGCAGCTCGACTGGCTGGCCGACCGTTATCCGGAGCAGCTATCCGGTGGCCAGCGCCAGCGCATCGCCCTGGCCCGCGCCCTGGCGGTGGAACCCAAGGTGCTGCTGCTGGACGAGCCCTTCGGCGCCCTCGACGCCAAGGTGCGCAAGGAGCTGCGCCGCTGGCTAGCGCGCCTGCATGAGGAGGTGCACCTGACCAGCGTGTTCGTCACCCACGACCAGGAAGAGGCCATGGAAGTGGCCGACCGCATCGTGGTCATGAACAAGGGCGTGGTCGAGCAAGTCGGTTCGCCCGGCGAGGTCTACGAACAGCCGGCCAGCGATTTCGTCTATCACTTTCTCGGCGACGCCAACCGCCTGTATGTCGGCGAGGGTCATCATGTGCTGTTCCGCCCCCACGAGATTCATCTCTCGCGTCAGCACGAGGACGGTCACCAAGCCGGCGAAGTGCGCGATATCCGTCCCCTCGGAGCGATCACCCGGGTGACCCTCAAGGTGGCCGGGCAGAGTGAGCCGATCGAGGCGGAAGTGGCCAAGGATCATGGCAGCCTGGCCGACCTGGTCCGCGGCGAAACCCTCTACTTCAAGCCCAAGGCCGGCCACGCTTAAGCCGCGCCCCCTATGGGCCATATTGCTGTCGCCAATCGGCTGGCGATCCGGGTACAGTGGCTTCACCAACGACGCGTGAAATCACTCTTTCGGGTAATTCCGCTTGGCTGCCGACCCAGTACCCTGTGGTTCCTGCCAAGCCTGCGCGGACGCTTGGATTCGCGCCGCCCAAAAGAATAACAAGGAGTTCCCCGGCATGCGTTATAGGTTACTGTTTCATAAGGTTTTACTGATGACCCTGGGGTTGTTGGCAGGGCTCTCGTCACAGGTCTTCGCCGAGACCACGCCGCCCCTGGAGCAGGCCCAGGTGTTCGCTTGCCGAGCCACCAGTAGCCTGCTGTTGTTACGCGGCGAAGGCTTTCAGAACGGCCATCAACAGCGTCTGGACAACGACCTGGGCGCCTTGGCCGCAGCGCTGCAGGGCGTCACCAACCCCAGCACGGAATTGCTCCAGACCCACCAGGAACTTGTTACCCAATTGCGTAACGGTGTTTCCTATGGCCCCAAAGAGGAAGACCTGCCCTGGCGCTATCCTCAAGACCTGAGCAAGGCCCTGCGGGAATTCCTCTTCGCCGCCTACAGCCAAGCCAAGAGCCCGGCCTCGGAGGAACTGCCGGCCCAGGTCGAATACCTGGCCGTGCAGTACCTCTACCGCTCCTACCTGGGCAGCTTCGAAACGGCCCGCGAACACGGCGAACAGTACCTCGGCCAGGATGAGCGCCTGCTGGTCCCAGCCATCGATGCCCAGCTGACGCAACTGGACGGCAAGAGCAACCCGGCCATCGGCAAGCTCAAGACCCGCTGGGGTTACCTGAAGAACGCCCTGAGCGATATGAATAGCCAGAGCAACAACCTGGTCAGCACCTCGGGGCGGCCCTTTGCACCGACCACGGTGGACCGGCATGCCCGCGCATTCAGCAGCCAATGGCTGGCCCTGAAAAAATGACCCGCCGCTGAATCGACACATGCAAAAAAGCCGGCGTTGCGCCGGCTTTGCGCACGCCCTTCAGGAAACCGGATCTTTGTTGCCGCGGATGCAGGTTGGGCCCGCGCGCGCGACCACCTCATGCTCGACCGCCTGGCGCAGCCCCAGGAGAAAGGCCAGTTCGGCCACCACGAACAGGGGCCCGATCACCAGGCCCATCAGGTCGTCGACGAAAGCCGGTTTGCGCCCCTCGAAATAATGGCCGATGAACTGGATCACCCAGCCGACCACGAACAGCCCCAGACCGGCGCTCAGCCAGACGGCGGTGGCCTGCAGCGCCAGCACCTGACCGGCCCACAGGCAAAGCCCCAGCGACACCAGCATCGACAGACCGAAACGCAGATCCAGGCGCAGGTAGAAGACGGCCGCAGCGAACGCCACCAGGGTCGCGGGCGACAGCCACAGGCCGGCGACTGGCACGCCCGGGCGGGACAGCAATACGGCGACCGCCAGTACGATCAGCGGAATGCCGATGAAGTGACTGAAGATATTGCGCCGATCGCGATGATAGGCGGCGTATTGGGCCAGATGATCGACCAGGGTTTTCATGCTGATGTTCCTCGTGCAGGGCAGGCCGGCGATGATGAACCGGGTTCAGTGTGCCACTCTGTCAGCTAGCCGACAAAGGAGAGCCGATGCCCCCCGACTACCCTGAACGCCTGCGCCGAGGCCAGTGGTTCAATACGCTGCCCCGAGACTTGCAGGACCAGTTGCTCGCGGCCGCCCTAGTGCGCCGCCTGGATGCCGGGCAGCGGCTGTTCCGCCGCGGCGACCCGCCCTGCGGGCTCTATGCGGTGCTCGAGGGCAGCATCCGCGCCGGCGCGGTCAGCTACAGCGGCAAGGAGGCCTTGCTGAGCCTGATCGAGCCACCCTACTGGTTCGGGGAAGTCTGCCTGTTCGACGGTCAGCCGCGCACCCATGATGCCGTCGCCGAAGGTCCGACCTTGTTGCTGCAGGTGCCCCAGGCGCCGCTGCTCTCCCTGCTCGAGCGCCAGCCCGGCTACTGGCGGGATTTCGCCCTGCTGATGAGCCAGAAACTGCGCCTGGCCTTTATCGCCCTGGAGGAGATCAGCCTGTTGCCCGCGGCCCCGCGCCTGGCCCGGCGCTTGCTGATGATCGCGAAAAACTACGGCGAACTCAGCGGCCCCCCGCGGATAATCCAGCTGCCCCAGGAGCGGCTGGCCTCGATGCTGGCCCTGTCGCGCCAGACCACCAACCAGATCCTCAAGGACCTGCAAAACCAGGGCATTGTGCGCCTGGCCTATGGCGAGATCGAAATACTCGACCTGGAGCGCCTGCGGCAAGCGGCACAGTTCGACCTCTGAGCGGATCTATGCGATGCGCCAAAATGCGTCAGGATGGATGAACGCACTCAGAGGAGAGAATAAGCGGTGAGAGCGCCTTGCCCTCACCGAAAAAAACGCGGTGTTCGCGACGACGAGCCCCTGTCGCGAGCCTGCACCCAGTCAACGGTCCTGTTCCTGATCTTCGCCCTCTTCATCCCGGCTACTGCGACTGGCACCACTGCTCTGGCCCCCCTTGCGGCCGGCCTCGGCGGCCCGCGCCGGATCGTTCTTGAAGTTGCCGCCGCTGTGTTGACCACCGCGTTGCTGGCCGGTCTTTTTATCCATCTCACCCTGTTGTTGAGCCATGGTAGGTTTCCTCCTGATGCAACTGGCAAGAATGCTGAAAAATGCATTCAAGAATTCGGACGCGCCCCGCCAAATAAAAGTTTTATTATTTTTTATCCAGGAAAATCCTTATTTGAAAATAACCTCTTATTAAACTCGATATCAGCCCGATATTAGCCAAGATCACGACACGGACTACCGGATCGACTCAACCGCACGCTCCGACATTTCAAACTTTCCAAGCTACGAAGCTACACGCCGTTCGCGCCGTTAATGCGCCTACATCCAGAGCGAGCGAGTCGGCACGTAACAGCACAGTTAATCGGGGCACATATATAGGAGTCGCTATAAAAAATCTTCGAACGAAACTTCGCATCCTGGACAGGGCCATTTAGGAGAGCGCAGAAAGGTTCCAACCGAAAGACACCTGATCTGGATGCGCCTTCGGACTCGAAGAACCAAATCGTCTAAGACCAGTCTAATCACCTGCTAGACCTATGATTGCACGGACCAGCAGTTACTTTCATGCGCACGCTGCTACTGCTCACCGACGCGAAACGTCGGCGCAGTAAAAAGGATGATTCCCCATGTTGTTCATGTCCCCCGCCAGGGCATCGCCCAGGACAACAACGTTTCCGCTTTCTTGTTGCGGCTTGATTGGGGCTCCCTGCTTTCGCTTCAAGCAGTTCACCCCGACTAACGCTCACGCCCAATAAAAAAGAGGCCTTTAGCCATGTGCCGACATACACAACACCGCAATCCGATTTTCTGCATCATCCCGCCCTACATACTCGATGAGATAGTCGATAAAGGCACCGCGCAACAGCGTGCCAAGGCCTTGCATACCAAGTCCGTGGACAACACCTTCCGCGCCTTGCGCCTGTCCACCCCGCTCAGCAGCCCCGCCACCACCCCCGCGTCCCTGCTGGGCCGGCAAAAACGCAGAACCATCTACACGGCCAACGGCTCCCAGGAATTGCCGGGGACCGTGGTGCGCATCGAGGGCCAGGCACCCACCGAGGATATCTCCATCGACGAGGCCTATGACGGCCTGGGCGCCACCTATGACTTCTTCGAAGAGGTCTTCGACCGCAACTCCATCGACGGCTCCGGCATGCCGCTGGATGCCACCGTGCATTTCGGCCATGACTACAACAACGCCTTCTGGAATTCGGTGCAGATGGTCTTCGGCGATGGCGACGGCGAGATCTTCAATCGCTTCACCATCGCCCTGGACATCATCGGCCATGAACTGGCCCATGGGGTCACCGAGGACGAGGCGCGGTTGCAGTACTTCAACCAGTCCGGGGCCCTGAACGAGTCGATGTCCGATGTGTTCGGCTCACTGATCAAGCAGTTCGCCAAAAAGCAGACTGCCGACCAAGCCGACTGGCTGATCGGCCAAGGCCTGCTGGCGGCCGGCATCAACGGCAAGGCCCTGCGCTCGATGAGCGACCCGGGCAGCGCCTTCGACGACCCGCTGCTGGGCAAGGATCCGCAACCCAAACATATGCGCGATTTCGTCTTCACCTTCGAAGACAATGGCGGCGTGCATATCAACTCGGGGATTCCCAATCACGCCTTCTACCAGGTCGCCGTCGAACTGGGCGGTTATGCCTGGGAGCGGGCCGGGCGCATCTGGTACGACGCCTTGCGGGATTCCCGGCTCAAACCCAACAGCGGCTTCCGGCGCTTCGCGGGCATCACCCAGGATGTCGCCGGGCGTATCTACGGCCGCAGAAGCCCCGAACAGCAGGCGGTCGTTTCCGGCTGGTTGGCCGTGGGCATCAAGGTCTGATCTGCATTAAACAGGAGTCGACGTCGTGCGTATTGAATTGGCGCAAACGGGGGGAATCGCGTATTTCCCCGGCTTGAACCGACCCGTGGTGCTGGACGTCGACTGCCTCGACGACTCAGTGGCGCAGGAATTGAAACGGCTGGTCGAGGCCGCCGATTTCTTCAACCTGCCCCTGCTGCTAGGCAGGCCGGGGCCGGGTGCCGCCGACTGCCAAGCCTATCGCCTGAGCATCGAGGATGGCGGTCGCCGCCACAGCGTGCAGGCCCTCGTGCCGCTGCAGAACCCGGCGCTGGCGGCCCTGGTGCAGGCCATCCAGAAGCAGAAAAAAGCCGCGACCAAGCCCCCCGGCACGAGTTGCTGAGACAGCCCGGCGGAGCTTGCCCTGGGTTGGCTTATCGCCGCTTGGCGCGTCTTGCGGCTCTGCGAACAAGCCCAGCAGATTTGGCCGAAAGTGCGCAAAAAATTCGCGGGATTCACCCGCCCTACCAGAGCATCGCCGCCCCGCGCACCATCTGTAGGCTTCGCCAAAGCGCTTTTCGTAGATACCGTCTTGAGGCTCGGTGAGCAAGCGCCGGGAATAACATCGCACCCACGCAAAAGCTTGCGGGTTGCACCCGCCCCAGAGCGCCATCGCACCACCTGCTGGCTTCGCCGAAGCGCTTTTCGTAGGTCGGGTTACGTTTTGCTAACCCGACAGCTTTCCGGCGAACCCCAGGTTACTCTGCACCAACTAGTGGGCATGACCACCATGGCCACCACCTCGAAAGGACGCGTAGCACCAGGGACAAAGGCGCGACGGGAGTTCATGGCCTAATCATCCTTGATTATCGTTGTCGGGTTACGCTTCGCTAACCCGACCTACGGACTGCAGTCCGGCGAAACCCAGCTGGGCCATTAGCTTGGTTTCGCTTCGCTCTACACCAGCCTACGCTTCGCCAAAAACGGCTCTACACCAGCCCACATCTTCGCGGCGAAATGGCCTGCACGCGGCTAGGGCTCGGGTTTGTACCCTAGACGCAGACCGCCCCAATGCCGGCCCTGCACCAGGATCGGCACGGACAGGTCGTGCATCAACTCGCCGGTATCGCGCATATAGGTCTGCAACAGCAAGGGTTGCTGGTGGCTGCCGCAGCGGATGCCGGTGCGGTCGTTGAACAAGCGCTTGCTGCGGCTCTTCAGTGCATCCACGGCTGGGTCACCGGTCTGGGGATGGTTGAAGGCCTGGTTATGGGTCGGCACATAACCTTCCGCCGTGGTGGCAATGGCGAAGACCAGGCCTTCATGACAGGCCAGCAGCGGCTCCTGCAACGCCGGCAGCACCTGGTCGGCATAGGCATCGAAACGGGTCTTGTACTTGGCCGGCACGCTGTTGGGGATTTTCTGGTAATGGCGGTCGAACAGCTCGTCCAGACCAATCCGGCCGGCCTTCAGGTCCGCCTCGAAGCGCGCGGAAATCGCCGCCGCGCCCTCGCGCGCCAGGTCGAAGACCCGCTGGTGATAGTCGTCCAGTCCCACCTCGGCCAACTGCTCGCTGACCGCCTCGGCCTGCCCGACCAGTTGCTCGGCGGCGGCGCCCAACTCCCGGGTCTGCACCTCGCTGGCCTGGGCCTCGAGGCGCAAGCTGTCGAGGGCGCCGAACAGGCCAGCCAGGCGTGCATGGTTATGCCCGGTACCGACGCCGATCTGCGCCACCTGGGTCTCCACGTCCGCCGCCAGGTCAGTGATACCCTGCAATTGCTGGCCGGCCTGTTCGATCTGCAGCGCGGCCCGGTCCAACTCGCTCGCTTGCTGCTGGATATGCGTCACCACCGCGCCACTCTGCTGGCGAATATCGGCGACCATCTGCCCGACCTCCTCGGTGGCGCTGGCGGTGCGTCCAGCCAGGTTGCGCACCTCGTCGGCAACCACCGCGAAACCACGTCCCTGCTCGCCGGCACGCGCCGCCTCGATGGCCGCGTTCAGGGCCAGCAGATTTGTCTGGCTGGCGATGGACTGGATCACCTGGGTGACCTGCTGGATCTGCTCGGTGCGCGCGCTCAGGCCATCGATCAGCGCGCGGCTCGCGCTCGTCTGGGCGCTGAGCTGCTGCATGCCCTCGATCGCCTGCTGCAACTCGAGCTGCCCGTCACCGCTGCGCTGGCGCACCGCCTGGGCCGCGGCCAGGGCCTGCTGCGCGCGCGCCGCGCTGTCCTGTTCGGTGGCGGTCATGCCCTGGGCCCCTTCGGTGACCTGCTCGACCCTGGCCAGTTGCGCCTGCTGCTGCTCGCCCAACTGGCGTACCGCGAAGGCCACCTGGGCCGCCGACAGGGCGTTATGGCAGGTGCTGCGCGACAGGCTCTGGCTGAGCCGGTCGCCCATGGGCTCTTCTGC
>DATDTH010000571.1:0-4618 GCA_035290985.1 Pseudomonas sp.
GGTGTCGCCCCGCGAACGAATACGGGCAAAACCCTCGTCATCTACGCCGCGTTCATAGATGTTCTGCGACAGCTCCTTTTCCGACTCGCGCAGACGATCTCGCGCTTCGAACCGGGCCTGCAGACGCATGCGGTCTTCGACCAACTCCTGCTTGCGGGTCTGCAGCGCAAAGTAGCTCTGGGCAAAGGCGATGGGCTGCTTACGCGGGTCGCCATTTTGGGCGATCAGGTAGCAGGCATAACGGGTGAGCATGAAATCGTCGACCGGCCGCTGACCGCCTTTGCCGATCTCGATCATTTTCGTGACGCCACGAAAATGATCGGTAGGTTCGTATCCTGTGCTTTCACACGAGGTAATGGCGCGCTGGATGGCAGTGAGAAAGTTCTCCCAGCGGGCATAACCCAAGGGTTCCAGCAGGTCCCGGGCGAACCAGAACTCGATGTTCTCGGCCGGCACACGCTGCACCAGCGCATCCAGACGTTGCTGCAGTTGGGTCAGTGACTGATTATCCATGACGACGGCTCCTTGTCGGTCAGAGGGTCTTGATTTCGGTAACTGGCGACAGCGGCTTGAATACCTGCTCAACGTTGATCTTCACGCTGTCGCTGGCAAAGCCGGCGTCGCGGAACACCACACGCTGCGGCTTATGTTCGGCGTTGATGTTGTCAATCAATTCCATATGACAGCTTTCCTATATGCGAGCTGACCCGATTATTACGGAGCTTGCACTGAATATCACGGGTTACTGCCCATGACGCAAATTCAGCACCAACTGCCACGCCAGAAAATTCTACTGATCGAGCAGATAAGGCAATTGGCTGAGCTGATGTGCAATATATTGACCCTACTCCCGTCGCTCCAGCGGCGGCGCGGGTCTATTCTCGGGCACTCGCCCCAGGCCTTGGCTGTTGCGCCGCAGCTGCTGCTCCAGCAGAGGAATCGGCTGGTCCCGCGGCGGCGGGGGTTCGACAGTTTTGAGCAAGGGTGGCTGATAGGCCGGACTGGGCAGCGCGCGCGGCATCGGCGAGCTTGGATAAGGCGTGGGTGTGGCGGTACCTGGCGAACCAGCGGGAGCCGACGGCTGCGCCTGGACGGGAACCACGCTGCCAATCAGGACCAGGGCACTCAGGCAAAGATTCAGGACGGTGGACTGCATGGACAGGCTCCTCGGCAAGGCATTCGCTGTTTAGGCCATTTCCCAGGCCATTGGTTGCCCGTTAAACTGGGTTCTAGAACGCATTTCACCAGGTGACCCCATGACTTCGGCAAAACCGCCCGCCCACACCGCCAAACTGGATCGCATCCTGGCCGACGCCCAGCGCGACCGCGAGATGGGTTACCGCGACAAGGCGCTGCGCATGTACCCCCATGTCTGCGGCCGTTGCGCCCGCGAGTTCGCCGGCAAGCGCCTGAGCGAACTGACCGTGCACCACCGCGACCACAACCACGACAACAATCCCCAGGACGGCTCGAACTGGGAATTGCTCTGCCTCTACTGCCACGACAACGAGCACTCGCGCTACACCGATCAGCAGTATTTCAGCGAAGGCTCGACCGCCAGCCCCAAGGGCCCCAAGTCGAGCCACAAGGCCTTCGCCGACCTGGCAGCCCTGCTTAAGCCCAAGGAGTAAAGCGCCAGGCCCTGACGAGGATGGGGCGGGCGGGCGCTCACTGCCCCTGTATACTCCGCCCTCCGCTTCACCCAAGAGCAGGCGCACGTGGCGAACAGAAGGTACAGCTGCATCGGGTTGTTCAACCCAAAATCCCCGGAAAACGTCGGCGCGGTGATGCGCGCGGCGGGTTGTTACGGGGTCAATTCGGTGTTCTACACCGGCACCCGCTATGCCCGCGCCCAGGACTTTGTCACCGACACCAAGAAGATCCACCAGGACATTCCGCTGATCGGCATCGACGATCTGCAGAAGATCGTTCCCCTGGGCTGTACCCCGGTCGCCGTGGAACTGGTGGAAGGCGCCCGGGCGCTGCCGGACTACACCCACCCGGACCGGGCCATCTATATCTTCGGCCCCGAAGACGGCTCCCTGGGCAAGGACGTGCTGGCCTGGTGCGAGGAAGTGATCTACATCCCCACCAACGGCTGCATGAACCTGGCGGCCACAGTCAATGTGGTGCTCTACGACCGCCTGGCCAAGGGCCTCAACACCAAGTCCGGCCCGCAGTTTCGCTGATCCCCCACTCGGATTCCTTGGCGGGCCTCAAGGCTTGCCATCGGCCAGCTCCGCAGCGCTTTTCGTATGCGCCTCGGCGAACAGGGGCTCAGTTTTCGTAGCCCGAATAAGCCCCGGCGCAATCCGGGGCAGCGGGTTTCGCCGAAGCGCCACGGTGCGCTGAGCGCACCCTACGGAGCCCCGTTGCACCTAATAGGCCTCGCTGAAGCCCAAATGCTGGCGGATTTTTCGTGAAAATGCTTTAACGCAGCAGCTTGCTGTCCAGCACCTTGGAGGGCTTGCTCATCAGGTTCTGGCTGATCTCGATAAAGTCCTGGGTGCTGACCTTGTCCAGGCGCATCAGGCCACGGGCGACGTCATCCAGCGAACGCTGGTTCTCGCTGCTCTGGCGGATCTCGCGGTCCAGCGCCTGCAACAGCAGCACCGCGCGGGCGGTGACCGGACCGCTGGCCGACTCGCCGCGCAGGCTCTCGACTTTCTTGCTCCACTGGATCAAATGCTCGCGGATCTTCTGGTAGCGCTCTTCATCGAGGCCGCCGGCACGGCGCATCAGCTCGATGGCGTAGTACTCGGCCAGGCCCTCGCTGATCCAGTCGCTGCGCTCGGTATCACGGATGCGGCTGAACACATGGACCAGTTCATGCACCAGGGAACTGGTGCCGTTCTCGCTGACCAGGGGCCGCTCGGCGTGCATGAACAATGAGTTGCTGGCCGACAGGCCGCCGCGCCACATGGGATCGCCGGCACCGACTATCAGCAGCTTGGCCGGATCCCGGGGGAACACCGCCTGGACTTCGGGCCAGACGAAGGTCAACAGCGTGAGTATGTCCATGCGCCGCATCTTCTCGCCTATGGGCGCGGCGATGGTGACCTCGGTTTCCCCCAGCTTGGCCCGGCGCGTGCCAATCTTGCCCGCCAGTATCCAGCCCGTCGGCCGGTCGAACTTGCGCGCCGGATTGTCGATGCGAAAGCGGTTCTTGCCGATGCGCGGCCAACCGGTCTCCACGCCCTGCCAGCCCTCGGGCAACTCGAACGCCAGGCGCGACACCAGCTCGACGCCTTCGCCCTGTTTCAGGCGGGCGGCGGGTATCAGATCATCGCCGCGCAGCAGGGCCCAGTCCGGGGTCATGCGCGCATCGAAGCTGCCGGAGCGCCGTGGATGGCTGATGCGCACCCGGTACGTCAAC
Source organism: Pseudomonas sp. (assembly GCA_035290985.1). Taxonomy (GTDB): domain Bacteria; phylum Pseudomonadota; class Gammaproteobacteria; order Pseudomonadales; family Pseudomonadaceae; genus Aquipseudomonas. The sequence goes on from DATDTH010000571.1 coordinate 3,377, forward strand.
TTTGCCGCCCCGGCCGCCGGTTGCCAGACACCCTGTCCGGGCTCCGGTTGCTGCCACTGGCCATCGGCCTGGAAGTCGCTGTAGCGGCCTTGATCGCCCAGGTCGAAGCTCAGGCTGCGCACCCGCTCGCCCGCCTCCAGGCTCAGGCTGACTTCGGCCTGGTCGCTGTCGGGCAGAAAGCGCACGAGATAATCCAGATCGACCTTCTTCGCCGCCCAGAGCGCCGGGCTCAGGCCGAACAGGACAACGGACAACAACAGACGCGAACGGATCGACATCCGGGCAACTCCTGAATAGGCAAGGGAGAATCGGACCCGCAGGGGTCTAGGCAGTCAGCCGGTCTTCAGCCGGCACGGAAGATCATGTGATCTTCCCAGTCGTCCTCGGCCACGGTGGTTTCGCTGAGCATGCGCCCGGACATGGAGATGGCGGCCTTGTGCACGGCTTCCGGATCGTCGCAGACCAGCGGGTGCCAGGGCGGCAGGTCCTTGCCCTCGGCGACCAGGCGATAGCCACAGCTCGGCGGCAACCATTGGAACTGGTTGGCCTGGCCCGGGGTGAGCTGGATGCAGTCGGGGACGAACTGGCGCCGGTTGGCGTAGTCGGTGCAGCGACAGGTCGTCAGGTCCAGCAGCTTGCAGGCGATCCGGGTGTAGTAGACGCCGCCGTCTTCCTCATCCTCGAGTTTCTGCAGGCAGCACAGGCCACAGCCGTCGCACAGCGACTCCCATTCCGTTTGGTCGAGTTGTTCGAGGGTTTTGCGTTTCCAGAAGGGTTCGACTTTGGCGGCCATGGGTTCGGAGTGTCTGCGGAGCGTGAAAAGGCCGCCAGTCTAGGCATTATTTCCACGCCTGTCTCGCCCGAAGCGCAGCGCACCGACGGGGGACGCGCCTGGCCCCGAGCCGCGGCAAAATCGCTACACTGCCCGGCCAGCCCCCCTCCGCCCGCCCGCGCCAGAAACGAGAGAAGCCATGCCGCATAGCCGCAGCAGCGACTACCCCATAGACCCGCAGTTCACCGAACGCTGGTCCCCCCGCGCCTTTACCGGCGAAGCCATTGCCGAGGAAACCCTGCTGAGCTTCTTCGAGGCGGCGCGCTGGGCACCCTCCTCCTTCAACTCCCAGCCCTGGCGTTTCCTCTACGCGCGCCGCGACACGCCGCACTGGTCGCGCTATGTCGAGCTGCTCAGCGAGTTCAACAGCGGCTGGGCGCAGCACGCCTCGGCGCTGGTGATAGTGCTGT
>DATDTH010000572.1:0-2850 GCA_035290985.1 Pseudomonas sp.
TCGCCCAACCGACCTCAGGCACGGTCACCGGCCAGGTGCTGCGGGTTTGTGGGCAGAGTTTGTTGGGGGCCTAAGCCATACGTCTGTAGGGTGGGCTTCAGCCCACCAGCCATACGCACATCGGTGGGCTGAAGCCCACCCTACGCACTGCGCACTCGCCGAAATTGGCGGACTGTTCGCTGCGCTCCTGAGTCCGCCCTACGCCTTAGGCAACCGTCCGCGGCGGCGGAACTCCACCGGGGTTTCGCCGACCCAGCGCTTGAAGGCGCGGTAGAAGGTGCTCGGCTCGGAGAAACCAGTGCGTTCGACTATCACTTCGATGCGCTCGTCGGTGGTCAGCAGCAATTCCTTGGCCAGGCGGCAGCGATAGTCGGTGACCAGATCGTTGAAGCGCACGCCGGCCACGGCCAGGCGCTCGCGCAGCCGCCGCGCCGGCATGTTCAGGCGCCCGGCGACCTGTTCCAGGGTCGCCCCGCCGTCCACCAGCAGTTCGCCGATCAGGTCGCGGACCTGGCGCACCAGGTCCAGCCGCTCGACTTCGGTCAGTTGCCGGCGGGCCAGGGATTCGTGCATGCGCAGCAACTCGGGCGCGGCATGCCGCGACGCCTTGTCCAGCACCGCCGCATCGAAGACCAGGGCATAGGCCCCGGCCCCCAGCTCGGCCGGGCAACCGTAAACCTCGGCGTAGTGTTCGGGCGCCGCACCCGTGCCATGCATCAGTTGCACGGCGCGGGGCCTGAAATCACCCTCGGTCAGGGCATCGAACAGGCGGATCACCGCGCCGGCGAGCATTTCCGGGAAATGCCGCGGCACCCCCGGCGACATGCCGAGCAGCAGGATGGCGCGTTCGCCCTCGACTTCCAGCCGGGCATTGAGGGTATCGGAGAGCAGCCGCACGTAACGCAGGGCATGGCGCAGGCCGTCGCCGAAGGTCTCGCTGGAGAGAAACAGGTATTCCAGCAACAGGCCGTGGAAGGCCGGCAGGTGCCGCGCCAGGTACAGGCCCACATGCTCCTGGCCACATTCGGCGCTGGCGGCTTTCCAGAACTGCGCCTGGGCCGCGTGGGGGAAGCGCCCCGCGGGCAAACCTCCGGGCGGCAAGCCAATCCGTGCCAGCACTCGGTCCGGGTCGGCGCCGCTGGCGCGCAGGGCATCGAGCACCGGACGCATCAAGGCCACATCGTCAGTCAGATCACGCATTGTTATTGGATTCTTGGTCAGGCTGAGGCGCGGTCATCTTAGGCAGCTTTAGCCTCGGGGCTCAAGGCGGGAATCCGCGCGCCAGGCGATTGGCTGGCCTGCCAACGGAACGAGCCGGGCGGCCAATGTGTCCATTTCAGAGCGGACTATTCTGCTGGCACCCGAACCGAGGAGATTGTCCATGGCCACCGATTGGCTCGACCTGCCCGCCCCGCCCGCGCTGCCCGGTCTGTATCTACGCGCAGCGCTGCGTCGCGGCGTCACCGGCAACAGCCTGCCGAACCTCGGCCTGCGCAGCCTGGTCAGCGTCGACCCGGCGCACCTGGCGCGTTACCGGCAACTCTGCGGCTTTGCCGACAGCGCCCTGCTGCCGCCCACCTACCCGCATATCCTGGCCTTCGCCCTGCAATTACAGCTGCTCACCGACAAGGCCTTCCCCTTCCCCCTGCTCGGCCTGGTGCACCTGGAAAACCGCATCCGGGTGATACGCCCGCTGGGCGGCCTGGGGCCCTTTACCGTCAGCGTGCAGGTGCAGCACCTGCAACCTCATGACAAGGGCGCGCTGTTCAGCCTGATTACCCGCCTGGACGACCAGCTCGGCCTGCTCTGGGAAGGCGACAGCCGGATCCTCTGCCGCGCCCTGCACCTGGACGGCACACCGGTCGAACGCAGCGAGGAGGCGCCGCTGCCGCTGAGCCCGCTGGCGCACTGGCCCGCCCCGGCCTCGATCGGCCGTGCCTACGCCCGGATCTCCGGCGACTACAACCCGATCCACCTGTCCGCCCCCAGCGCCCGGCTGTTCGGTTTTCCCCGGGCCATCGCCCACGGCCTGTGGAACAAGGCCCGTGTCCTCGCGGCCCTGGGCGACCAGCTGCCGGCGGCCGGTTACGGGGTCGAGGCGCGGTTTCACAAGCCGGTGCTGCTACCCAGCGCGCTGACCCTGCTGGCCAGCAACCCGGCGGCCCACGGCCAGTTCAGGCTGCTGGGCAAGGAGGAGATGGTGCATATGAACGGCAACTGGCAGCTGATCTGAGCCCGACGGCGAGCCGAAAGCCCGGCCGCCAGACTTGCACCTTGTCGCCTTCCCCCCGAAGCTAGGCGACCAAGGAGCGCTGCCATGAACCTCGACGAACTCACCACCCGCCTGCATGCCATTCGCGAGCGCAACGACTGGCGCCCGTTTCACAGCCCGAAGAACCTGGCGATGGCCGCCAGCGTGGAGATGGCCGAGCTGCTGGAAATCTTCCAGTGGCTGACCGAAGCGCAGTCGCGGACGCTGTCCGCCGAACAGCTCGAGCACGCCGGCCAGGAGGTCGGCGATGTGGTGCTCTACCTGCTGCTGCTGTGCAGCGAACTGGGCATCGACATGGAACAGGCCGTGCGCGCCAAGCTGGCCGACAGCGAGCGGCGGTTCGTCCCATGAGCGACCGTCACTTCGACCAACTGGCCACCCGTTTCGCCGAAAAGATCTATGGCGGCGCCAAGGGCGCGATCCGTCTGGCGGTGCTCCAGGCCGACCTGACCGAGGTCCTGCCCGAGCGGCCGCTGCGCGTGCTGGATATAGGCGCTGGCCTTGGCCATATGGCGCTGTGGCTGGCCGAGCGCGGCCACCAGGTGACCCTCGCCGAGCCCGCCGAACCGATGCTCGAG
>DATDTH010000573.1:0-6668 GCA_035290985.1 Pseudomonas sp.
GCCTGGCCGGGCGCTTCAAGCTGATCACCGATAAACAGCCGCGACTGGAGAAGACCAACAACCGCAAGCACCTGGGAACCCTGGGAACCGGCAACCACTTTATCGAGGTCTGCCTGGACGAGGCCCAGCGGGTCTGGTTCATGCTGCACAGCGGATCGCGCGGCGTGGGTAACGCCATCGGTAGCCTGTATATCGAGCTGGCCAAGGCCGATATGCGTCAGCACATCGCCAACCTGCCGGACAAGGACCTGGCCTACTTCGAGGAAGGCAGCCAGCACTACGGCGACTACGTGGAAGCGGTGGGCTGGGCCCAGGACTTCGCCCGGCAGAACCGCGAACTGATGATGCAGGCGGTGATAACCGCCGCGCGCCAGGTGATAGCCAAGCCTTTCGAGGCCAACCTGCAGGCGGTGAACTGCCATCACAACTATGTGCAGAAGGAACAGCATTTCGGCCAGGAGGTGCTGGTGACGCGCAAGGGCGCGGTGTCGGCGCAGAAGGGCGAACTGGGGATCATTCCCGGCTCCATGGGGGCCAAGAGCTTTATCGTCCGCGGTCTGGGTAACCCGGAGGCGTTCAGTTCCTGCAGCCACGGCGCCGGGCGGATCATGAGCCGCACCCAGGCGAAGAAACGCTTCAGCCTGGACGACCAGATCCGCGCCACCGCCCATGTGGAGTGCCGCAAGGACCTGGACGTGATCGACGAGATTCCCATGGCCTACAAGGACATCGAGCAGGTCATGCACGCCCAGCGCGAACTGGTGGAAGTGGTGCATACCTTGCGTCAGGTGGTGTGCGTAAAGGGCTGAACCTATTGGTCGCGCCTAGCAAGGTGTGGGGTCGGCCGTCACTCGCTGGCATTTTCCGGCGCCAGGCACAGCAGCCAGCGCCGCAAGCGATTTTTCGATTGCGGCACCAAGCCCTGCGCCTGGCAGTGCGCGAGAAAGGCGTAGAGGTAGGCCACCCGCTCTGCGCGCGGCACCTGGGTCAGCTCCTTGAGGGGAAACCAGTTGAGGTCCTTGCCAGGCGACAGCAGCACGGAAAAATGCCGGGCCTGGGTGAAGCTCACCGGGGTTTGGCGCATCACCAGAAGGAAACACCAGTTGGCCGCCGGCCAGGCGAAGCGAAAAGTCACGACGACCAGCAGGACCAGCAGCAGGCCTTGCAGCAGCCAGGCGGCGACGCCCTGCGCACCCAGTTGGCCAGGCAACAGAACAATCGCCAGAATGCCGCCGATCAGGCACAGCAGACTGGCGAGCAAATTGAAAAAGTGCGAATAGATCATGGTGGATGCTTTTCCGGGGGCATGTTCAAGGCGCCCTGTGTAGCCCATCCCCCTCGGGCCGGCCATGACTGAAACCCCGCGGGGTGACCCAGGCCACAGTTTTCCGGGCGAACCGCCTTTCAAGCAACACAGCATAAACGGCCAAGGAGGCCTGTGATGGACCTGAATGAACGCCACCCGCTCTCACCCGAGATGCGCGCGTGGGTGCTAAGAGAACTGAAAGAGATCGAAGCGCAGTACGACGTCACTGTGCTGTACGCCTGCGAGTCGGGCAGCCGCGCCTGGGGCTTCGCCTCGCCGGACAGCGACTATGACGTGCGTTTCGTTTATGTCCAGCGCCAGCCCTGGTACCTGCGGGTGGACGAGCCGCGCGACGTGATCGAGCGGCCGCTCAGCGACGAGCTGGACATAGGGGGCTGGGAGCTGCGCAAGACCCTGCGCCTGCTGCGCAAGTCCAACCCGACCCTGCTGGAGTGGCTGGACTCGCCGCTGATCTACCGCCAGGAACCGGGGGCGGCCGAGCAGTTGCGGGGCCTGGCCGAGGCCTTCTACTCGGCGCGCGGCGCGCGGCATCACTACCTGTCGATGGCCAGGAAGAACTTTCGCGGCTATCTGCAGGACGAGCAGGTGCGCTACAAGAAGTACCTCTACGTGCTGCGCCCACTGCTGGCCGTGCGCTGGATCGACCAGGGCCTGGGGCGTCCGCCCATGACCTTCGCCGACCTATTGGGCGCCACGGTCCAGGACCCACAGCTACTGGCTGAAATAGACGCGCTGCTGGCGCTCAAGCGCCAGGTGGTCGAGTCGGCCTATGGCCCGCGGCGCCCGACCATCCACGCCTTTATCGAGCAGGCTCTGTTATTGGCCGAAACGGAACCGCAATTGCCGGATCCCGGCGGTGACACGGCCGAACTCGACCGCTACCTGCGCGAGACCGTGCTGCGCTATTCATAAAGGCCACGACGATGAAAACAAAAGGCCCGGCCCAGACGCCATCGAAATGCCGGTTGGCGGTGAAGTTCGCCCGCTCGGCCCCCGTCGCCATTTTGCTGCGGCGGGGACCGACCGATTGGGCCCGCGTCTGGCCCGAGCGTTACCAGACCCCCACCCTGGCCCAAGGATAAAAATGATGCACAAGGATTTTCTAAAGCTGGACGGCGCCATAGGCGGTGGCCAGGTGTTGCGCAGCGCGCTGAGCCTGTCGATGGTCAGCGGCCGGGCGTTCTCCATCGTCAATATCCGCGCCCAGCGCAGCCGACCTGGTCTGCTGCGCCAGCACCTGACCGCGGTGCTGGCCGCGGCCGAACTCTGCGGCGCCCAGGTCGAAGGCGTGCAGCTCGGCTCGATGAGCCTGAGTTTCAAGCCCGGGCCGATCCGCGCCGGCGATTACCGCTTCAGCATCGGCACGGCCGGCAGCTGCACCCTGGTGCTGCAGACCCTGTTGCCGGCCCTGTTGCACGCCCCCGACCACAGCCGCCTGTGGATCAGCGGCGGCACCCACAACCCGGCGGCACCCCCGGCCGACTTCCTGCAACTGGCCTGGCTGCCCCTGCTGCGGTCCATGGGCGCCCAGGTCGAATTGCAGCTGCTGCGCCATGGCTTTGCGCCGGCCGGCGGCGGCGAACTGCAACTGGAGGTGCAACCGGGCGAGCTGCGGCCCCTGCATCTGGAGCGGCGCGGCGCGCTGCTGCAACAGCAAGCCCGCACCCTGCTGGCCGGCGTGCCCGGGCATGTTGGCGCGCGGGAGCTGGAGCGCCTGGGCAAACGCCTGCAGCTGTCCGACAGCGAGCTGAAGTTCGTGCACCTGCCGGAGGAACAGGGCCCGGGCAACGCCCTGCTGCTGGAAGTGCGCTGCGAGCAGGTCACCGAGCTGTTCGCGGCCTTCGGCCAGACCCGCCTGCGCGCGGAAAAAGTCGCCGACCAGGTGGCGGACCAGGCGCGGAACTGGCTGCACAGCCAGGCGGCGGTGGCCGAGCACCTGGCCGACCAGTTGCTGCTGCCCTTGGCCCTGGCCGGCGGCGGCAGCTTCACCACGCCGCGACGCACGGCGCATCTGGACAGCAATATCCAGGTGATCGAGGCCTTTCTGCCGGTGCGTTTCCACTGTGAGCCCCTGGGGCCGAATTTGCTGCGGGTCAGCTTGGAGCCCGCCGCCGGGGCGTGAGGTCATAGCCCAGCGACCCATTCAGGACAACCGTAACAGCAGCGCGCCGAGGCCGATCAGGCTGATCACCAGGCCTTGCAGCCAACCAATCCGCTCACCCAAGAACACCCAGGCAATCAGCAGCGCGAACAGGATCGAGGTCTCGCGCAGCGCGGCGACCAGCGCTACCGGCGCCCGGGTCATGACCCACAGGGCCAGGCCGTAGGACAGCAGGGTGCCCGCCCCACCCAGCAGGCCATAGGGCCGACGCGCCGATATAGCCTCAACTGGCGACCGCGGGCGCGGGCAACCAGGGCAGCGCCAACAACGCCAGGCAGCCTGCGGCGGAGGTCACCATCAGCATGCCCAGCAGCTTGTCGTCGCCACCGCGCACCACCGCGTTCCAGCTGGCATGCAACAGGGCCGCGAACAGCACCACCAGCACCCGGCTTGTCGTCATGCGCTCAATGCCCCTGTTGATCAGGTTTAAAGCGACAGCTGTGCACGCGCGGTCCCCGGCCGGTGTCCAACAGAGGGAATAACGCTTTCATCACACTCGACGCCTTAGACTCGCGCCGATCATTATTCCCGCTGCGTGTACGCCCGCCTTACTGGCGTACGGGAGTTCACCATGGCGCGCCATCCCGTCGCCCTCGCCTTGCTCTGGATCGGCCTGCTGGCCGGTTGCCAATCGACCCAGGACGTCCTCCTGAGGCAGGGCTATCTGCCGGCCTTTGCCGAGGGTTTCCAGGACGGCTGCCAGAGCGGACAACAGGCCGCGGGAGCGATCACCGGCGGCTACCGCAAGAACGTGCCACTGTACCTGAGCAGTGCGCAATACGCCGAAGGCTGGGGCGACGGTTTCCAGCAATGCCAGGCCATGGTCGAGAGCCGAGAGCGTCGGCGTTACCTGGAGCGTCGCGACGAGGAGCAAGACGAACGCTGGCAACACACTCGCCCGCGCTAACGCCTGCCAAAGCCAGTTCCCCCGGTGACGTAGCTGACTTGCTCGGACGAGGCATTGTCCAGCCAGGTCAGCAAGCTGACCCACCTGCGTTCGCTCGCAGTCTCCAGCTGACGCGCTGCACGCACCCTCATACCTGCGCAGGCGGGCATCCAGCCCTGGCGACACTGTGGCTCCGCCGTTACCAGAGTGACGCTGGCTGTTTTCACGGGCATGGACTCGGTGCCCCGCACGCTCCTACCTTTGAAATACACCCTGGCGCGCCAGTGGCGAGCCGCGGTATCAACAGGCTCCCAGACCACGCGTCGGCCTCGCTACCCGGCCAGGTACTCCACCTGGTGGGCCTCGCTGGGCACCGGCACTTCCCACTTGAACAGCATCCGCTGGATATCCGAGTTGCGCAGCGAGCTGTCACGGCGACTGTTGCGCCGGTAAAGCTCCGCTTCCGGACGTTCCAGGTACACCAGCCGCACCTTGGCCTTGTAGGCATAGAGCAGGTCGAGGGTCTTCTGGCGCATCTGCAGCGACAGGTGTGTCGAGTTCCACACGAAAGGCCGCTGCTCACGCAGCAGCACCTTGGCCCGGTCGATCGCGTAGTGGGCCGCAGCGCCCTCGTTCTCGCCATGTTTCAGGCCCAAGGCCTCGCGCGCATCGTCGAAGGAGATCACCGGCAACTGCGGGCAATGGGCAGCCACCCAGGTGTCCTTGCCACTGGCCGGCAGCCCGGCCAGCATGATCACCGACGACCCCGGCGGTTCATGCAGGGCATAGTCCGGATGGACCCGGGTGCCACGGAAATACTGCACGCGGGTGTAGGCGTCGGCGAAGTGGCGCGGCGCGCGCAGGCAGCCTTCTTCCTGCACCAGCTCGCGAAACAGCGCGATCTCATCCAACACCGCAGCCTTGCCCACATAGTGCCGGCCCTGCATATCCGCCTCGGCCAGGCAACAAAGCATCCACAGCGGCAGTTCCCAGGACAGTCGATGGATCAGGAACTCCGCCGACTGCCCCTGACGATTGCCGCTCAGGGCGAAAAACGGCAGCTGATGCACCGCGATCAATCGGCAGACGGCCTCGCGCAGGGCAAAGGGCACGCCCGCACGCCACAGCAGCAGGCGCGCGTCCACCGCGCCGCGCCGGGAATGTCCGGGCTGGCCGATACGCCCGCTGTCGGGGTCGATCACCGTGGTATCCGGCTTGGCGATGTCGTGCAACAAGGCGCTGATAAACAGCACAAAACGTTCGTCCTGATTACCCGCCTGGTAATCCGGTTGTTGCAGCAACGCTTCCAGCACCATAAGCGTGTGGGTCCAGACGTCGCCCTCGGCATGGTAGTAAGGGTCCTGCGGGGTACTCGCCAGGGGGCCGAGGCTTGGAATGGCCGCCAGCCAGGCCGCCGCGTCGAAGTGGCGCTCGGACTGCAAGACCAGGTGTTGCAAGTCGTTGTAGTTCATTGGCCACCTCCTGCCGGTACCCAGGTGTGGGTCAGGCGCGGCGCATAGAGGTCGACCCCAGGCGCCAGTTGGTTGGCGATAAACGGCTGCTCGGCGTGATGCTGACCCGCCTGCTCGATGGCCTGGATAAAATCCTGGCGTACCCATTTGATCCGGCCATCGGTGGTCGCCGGGCTTTCCAGCTTGAGGTACAGGCCTTCCATGCGGATCGAGCGATCGCACTGGCGCCAGGCCCGCGACAGGTCCAGTCCTTCGCGCTGCACCTGGGTCTCGAAGCAGGCTTGCCAGGCCGATGACTTGGCGCCCGAGGGACCGACCAATGCCAGCAACGCCTTCAGGCTGCCTGGCGCCAAGCCGGCGAACAGCACCGGCACCGACAGCACCGGGCCGTCGGCCAGCAGCCCGTGACGGCGGACCGTGGAGAGGAAACAGCCGGCCTGGCGATCCCAGATATCGAACTCGCAGAAATAGTGCGGCAGCCGGTCGTAGAACACCGCGTGTTTTTTATGCAACCACTCGCCATACAGGACGTAACGATCCTCCAGGCGCTCCAGCAACCAGGGCTCATGGGCCACCGCCCACTGTTTGAGCAGGTTGAACTGGCGTTCGCGTCCACCGCCGCTCAGGTAATGCCCTCGCGATTGCAGCAGCAGCTCACCGGCCGGCGAGAAGCTGATGGCGCAGTTCGCGCCGTCGAGTTTTTCCTCCACCACCAACCAACGGCCCGCCAGGCTGTGGTAGGCGACCTGGCCCGCTTCGCTATCGCCGGGCTGCAGGCGCGAGCCTTCCAGGTGCGGGGTGCGCGGGTATTTGATCAGTTCG
>DATDTH010000574.1:0-2724 GCA_035290985.1 Pseudomonas sp.
CTCGAGCAGGCTGGCCTGCACGTCGACGGCGCTGAAAGCCGGCAGCTCGCCCAATAGGCGATCCAGCCACGCCAGATTGAACAGTTCCCGTCCGGTGCTTTTCGGGCCCCGGGTGGCAAAGAAGGGATCGTCCAGCAGCTGCTGCATCAAGAGGGCCTGAACCTGGCCGCTGGCGGCCCAGGCGCCGTCGCGATCGAAATCCTCGCCGCGGTGGCGTTGAATCCAGGCGTCCAGCAGGACATTGCCCGGGCCGCAGTCGAAGCCGCGCACGGGTTGCTCGGGTTCGAACAGGCTGAGGTTGCTGAAACCGCCGATATTCAGCACGGCCCGGTGCGCGGCCGCACCTTCGTCGAACAACGCCTCGTGGAAGGCCGGGACCAGCGGGGCGCCCTGGCCACCCGCGGCCAGGTCGCGGCGACGAAAATCGCTGACCACGCGGATGCCGCTCAATTCGGCGAGCAGGGCGGAATTGCCGATTTGGATGCTGAAGCCCCGTGCCGGTTCATGCCGTACGGTCTGGCCGTGGCAGCCGATGGCGCGTATGTCCGTCGGTTGCAACTGTTGTTGCTGGAGCAGGGCGTGGATGCCTTGGGCGACCAGCTCTGCCCATTGCTGTTCGATCAGCGCGGCGCGCGCTAGCTCGTCCGGGCCTGAGGCGCACAGGGCGAGCAGCTCGGCGCGTAGCGCCGTGGGCATGGGGGCGTAATGGCTGGCGAGCAGTCTGGGGCGCTGGTGCGGCTCGGGCCCTTGTTCGATCAGGGCAATGTCGAAGCCGTCGAGGCTGGTTCCGGACATCACCCCCAGGTAGCGTGGCATTTAGCGTTTGTTCATGGCCAGCATGGTGGCCTTTTCCTGGTCCATGCGCGCCATCATCGGCTGACTCTGTTGCAGGAAACGCTGCTTTTCATTGCGGGCGATGGGGTCCGCCATGGGCAGTTTCAGGCCCAGGGGATCGACATGGACGCCCTTGACCTGGAATTCATAGTGCAGGTGCGGGCCGGTGGACAGGCCGGTGGTGCCGATATAGCCGATGATCTGGCCCTGCTTGACCGAGCCGCCGGTGCGCACACCCTTGGCGAAACCATTCATATGGCCATAGAGGGTGCGGTAGCTGTTGCCGTGCTGAATGACCACGGTATTGCCGTAACCGCCTTTGCGTCCGGCCAGCAGGACCCGTCCGTCGCCGGCCGCCTTGATCGGCGTGCCCCTGGGTGCGGCGTAGTCGACGCCTTTATGGGCGCGAATCTTGTTCAGGATCGGATGGCGACGGCCGACCGAGAAGCGCGAGCTGATGCGGGCGAAATCCACAGGGGTGCGAATAAAGGCCTTGCGCATGCTGGTGCCGTCGGCGGTGTAGTAGCTGACGCTGCCCGACTTGCTGGTGTAGCGCACGGCGGTGAAGCTCTTGCCGCGGTTGGTGAAACGGGCCGCGAGGATATTGCCGTTGCCGACCTGCTTGCCGTTGACGACCTTTTCTTCGTAGACCAACTCGAATTCATCGCCCTCGCGTATGTCCTGGGCGAAATCGATGTCGTAGCCGAAGACGTTGGCCAGGTCCATGGTCAGGCTATGGGACATGCCGGCGCGCTTGGCCGACAGAAACAGTGAGCTGTCGATCACGCCCCGGGCATAGGCCGAGCGCACCTCGGGTTTAGTCAGCTCGCGCTTGAAGGCAAAACCGCTGTCGTTCTTGCTCAGGCCGATGCTTTCCAGGTCGCTCAGCTTGCTGTGCAGGCTCTGCAGTCGGCCTTCCGGGGTCAGTTTGAACTCGAGCACCTGGCCGACCTTCAGGCGGCTGAAGGCTTTGGCATCCTTGCTGCTGTTCAGTGCCGCGTGCAGGTCCGTGGCGGACAGCCCGACCTTGTTGAACAGGGTAGACAGCGTGTCGCCGTTGCTGACGGTGACGCTTTTTTGGCTGGGGTCTGTCGGCGGTGGGGTGGGGGCGCTGGCGTTTTCGATCTGGGCAAAAGGTGAGTCGCCTTCGCGGCCGGGGGAAGATAGAAGGTTGTCCTTCTGCTGAACGATTTCTTCGGCGCCCGTGTCCAGTTCCAGACCGAGGTAGGTCTTTTTCGCCTCGACCTCGCGGGAGGGGAACACCAGTAAGGCCAGGCTCAGCAGGGCGGCAACACCGCTGGCGGCGAGCAGGTGGGTTTTAGGGTAGAGCGGTGGTTTGGACGGCTTCGAGGTCATGGATTCGGTTCTGTCATATAGATGAAGAGATGGAATGAAGATGAAGAGATGAAGGTCAAAAGGAAATAATTGCTTAAAATATAACCAAATCGTCCGTACGGCAACCCTTAGGGCTGTTCGTTCTGCCGTACGGTGGGTAAGAACTGGGCAATGGCTGGGCAAAACTTGTAATTAGTGCCTGTTCTTGTATGGTTGGTTCCCTTTCGGTTTTGAGTGGTTATGGGGCCTGTCATGAAGTCGGTTGAAGAGCAGCTCGCGCTGATCAAGCGTGGTGCGGAAGAGGTTCTGGTTGAATCCGAGCTGATCGAAAAGCTCAAGCGCGGGCAGCCGTTGCGCATCAAGGCGGGCTTCGATCCCACGGCGCCGGACCTGCACCTGGGGCATACGGTGCTGATCAACAAGCTGCGCCAGTTCCAGGAGCTCGGCCATCAGGTGGTGTTCCTGATCGGGGACTTCACCGGGATGATCGGCGACCCGACCGGCAAGAACCAGACGAGGCCGCCGCTGTCGCGCGAGCAGATTCTCGAGAACGCG
>DATDTH010000575.1:0-3918 GCA_035290985.1 Pseudomonas sp.
CGGAAAGCCCGGCGATGCCGGTGCCAATGATGGCGATGGGTGCGTTCATTGTTTACCTCATGACCTGTATTCGCAGGTTACGCTTTGGACAAAACCTATACAATGATGTTTTTATGTATAGGTGTTGCGCGTCCGCGCGAATTTCCAACTGTCTCTCTAAGGTTAGGACAGGCGCTGCGGTTAAAAAAGCCGTTCACGCCCTGTTTAGGAGGATCTCATGCATATCTTGCTGACCGGTGGTACCGGATTGATCGGCCGCGGTCTGTGTCGACACCTGACGGCGAAGGGACACCGGGTCACGGTATGGAGCCGCACGCCGGAGCGGGTGGCCGCGCTCTGCGGTGCCCAGGTGCGCGGTATCGGCCAGCTGCAGGCGCTGGACGACGAGCCCCTGGACGCGGTGATCAACCTGGCCGGTGCGCCCATCGCCGACCGGCCCTGGAGCGACAAGCGCAAGGCCCTGCTATGGGCCAGCCGGATCGACCTGACCGAGCAACTGCTGGACTGGCTGCGGGGCCGCGCGGAAAAACCGCGGGTGCTGCTCTCGGGCTCGGCGGTGGGCTGGTATGGCGATGGCGGAGAGCGCGAGTTGAGCGAAACCCAGGCGTCGGTCGGTGACGATTTCGCCGCTCGCCTCTGCGCGGCCTGGGAGGCCACGGCCCTGCGCGCCGAGGATTTCGGCATGCGGGTGGTGCTGCTGCGCACCGGCCTGGTGTTGGCCAGGGACGGCGGTTTTCTCAAGCGGCTGTTGCCGCCCTTTCGCCTGGGCCTGGGCGGGCCAATAGGCAGGGGGCGGCAATGGATGCCGTGGATTCACCTGGACGATCAAATCCGCCTGATCGAGTTTCTCTTGCAGCGGGACGAGGCCCGCGGTCCTTATAATGCCTGCGCGCCGCAACCGGTGCGCAATGGCGAGTTCGCCCGAACCCTGGGCCGCGTGCTGCACCGCCCGGCGCGCTTGCCGTTGCCGGCGTTCGTCTTGCGCCTGGGCCTGGGGGAATTGTCCGGCCTGTTGCTGGGCGGCCAGCGGGCGCTGCCGCTGCGCCTGTTGCAGGCGGGCTTCACCTTTGGTTTCACCGAGTTGGATGCGGCCCTGGACGATCTGCTGGGGCGCCCATGAGTAGGATTTCGCATGACTGAACACGCGCTGTTGCTGGTCAATCTGGGGTCGCCGGCGTCCACCGCCGTGGCCGATGTACGCCGTTACCTCAACCAGTTCCTGATGGACCCCTATGTGGTGGACCTGCCCTGGCCGGTACGTCGGCTGCTGGTGTCGCTGATCCTGATCAAGCGCCCGGCGGCTTCGGCCCATGCCTATGCTTCGATCTGGTGGGTGGAGGGCTCGCCCCTGGTGGTGCTCAGTCGCCGCCTGCAGGAGAAGATGCGCGCGCGCTGGACCCAGGGGCCGGTCGAATTGGCCATGCGTTATGGCGAGCCCTCGCTGCAGACGGTGCTGACCCGGCTGGCGGGCCAGGGTATCCGCCGCGTGACCCTGGCGCCGCTCTATCCGCAGTTCGCCGACAGCACGGTGACCACCGTGATCGAAGAAGCTCGGCGGGTGGTGCGCGAGCACCAGCTGGACCTGCAGTTCACCACCCTGGCGCCCTTCTACGACCAGCCGGAATACCTCGATGCCCTGGTGGAAAGCGCCAGGCCCTACCTCGAGCAAGGCTTCGATCACCTGTTGCTCAGTTACCACGGTCTGCCGGAGCGGCATCTGCGCAAGCTCGATGCCTCGGGCGCACACTGCCTGAAGGGCCCCGATTGCTGTCGCACGGCGCCGCCCCAGGTTCTGGCCCGCTGCTACCGCACCCAGTGCCTGCACGTCAGCGAGGGTTTCGCCCGGCGCATGGGCCTGCGTGACGAGCAATGGTCGCTGTCCTTCCAGTCGCGCCTGGGCCGGGACAAATGGATCGAGCCCTACACCGAGACTCGGCTGGAGGAGCTGGCCCGGCAGGGGGTGAAAAAACTCCTGGTGATGTGCCCGGCCTTCGTCGCCGACTGCATCGAGACCCTGGAAGAGATAGGCGACCGTGGCCGCGAAGTCTTCCTCGCCGCCGGTGGCGAGGAGCTGGTGCTGGTGCCCTGCCTGAACGAGCACCCGGCCTGGGTGGAGGCGCTCGCGACCCTGTGCGAGCGAGTACCCTAGGGCCTGTGGACACTCCCCGCACGGCCGCGCCGGAATCTGTTTTGAAACGAGCCTCCGCCTGGGGCGCGCCGTTGGATGCGGCAGAACGAACGACGAATAATACCGTCTCGCATCAAAACAGCTCCGGCCCTGCGGGTTGCGCGAATAAGAGCCCCATGCCGCGTTGCAAAACTTGGCAAGGGAATGACCATTGCCTGCGTTTCGCGCCTTGCCTGGAACCCTTCTTCGCAGCAACGCGTCTCGCGATGGCAATGTCCACAGGCCCTAGCGCTGTGACCGGTGGGTCATTCGCGCGAGGGGGTGCGCTGCATTCGCTGCATGGATAAAGGGTATCCGATGGTATAAGCATCGGTGTTGATGAGGCTAAGCTGCGTTCACTTCCAACCGTCGCGCGTCGTGCAAGCGCCGCCGAGGAGAGCGCAGTGCCCCATAACAAGAACAACATTGCTTACCCATCCAGCGCTCGCGCCTGGAGTACAGTCGCCATATTGATGGTGGCCTATGTACTGTCCTTTATCGATCGGCAGATTCTCAACCTGCTGGTGGGGCCCATTCGCCGGGACCTGCTGATCAGCGACACCCAGATGAGCCTGCTGATGGGGCTGTCCTTTGCCCTGTTCTACACCATCTGCGGCATCCCCCTCGGGCGCCTGGCCGACACCAAGAGCCGGCGCGGGCTGATCGCCGTCGGCGTGCTGTTCTGGAGCGCCGCCACCGCGGCCTGCGGGCTGGCCAAGCTGTACTGGCAGTTTCTGATCTGCCGCATCGGCGTCGGGGTCGGCGAAGCCGCGCTGTCGCCGGCGGCCTATTCCCTGATTGCCGACAGCTTTCCGGCCGAGCGCCGGGCCACGGCCATCAGCGTCTACTCCATGGGCGTCTACCTGGGCTCCGGGCTGGCCTTCCTGCTCGGTGGACTGGTGATCAAGTTCGCCTCGGCCCAGGGCGATCTGGTGCTGCCGGTGTTCGGCGAAGTCCGTCCCTGGCAGCTGATCTTCCTGCTGTTGGGCGCGGCGGGCGCGCTCTTCACCCTGCTGATGCTGGCGGTCAAGGAGCCGGCCCGGCGCGGCGTGGGCGCCGGCGTGGCGATCCCCTTGGCCGAGGTCGGCCGCTATATCCGCGCCAACCGGCGCACCGTGCTCTGCCACAACTTCGGCTTCGCCGGCCTGGCCTTCGCCGGTTATGGCAGCTCCGCCTGGGTGCCGACCTTCTTTATTCGCACCTATGGCTGGGATGCCGGGCAGGTGGGCATTATCTACGGCAGCATAGTCGCGGTGTTTGGCTGCCTGGGCATCGTCTTCGGCGGGCGCCTGGCGGACTGGATGGCCAAGCGCGGGAGCAGCGATGCCAATATGCGCGTGGGCCTGTATGCGGCCATCGGCGCGGTGCCCTTCGTACTGAGCTTCCCGCTGATGGACAGCGCGTTCTGGGCCGCGCTGCTGGTGGCGCCGGCCGTGTTCTGCCTGAGCATGCCGTTCGGCGTGGCGCCGGCGGCGATCCAGGAAATCATGCCCAACAGCATGCGCGGCCAGGCCTCGGCCATCTACCTGTTCGTCATCACCCTGATCGGCCTGGGCATCGGCCCGACAGCCGTGGCCCTGGTGACCGACTACGTCTTCGCCGACGACCAGGCGCTGCGCTACTCGCTGCTGATCGTCACCAGCATCGCCGTGTTCAGCTCCATCGTGCTGCTGAGCATGAGCCTCAAACCCTACCGCGATAGCGTGGTGCGCCTGCAGAACTGGGCGGCCGAGCCGGCCTGAGGAGCGGCC